>JASJEC010000036.1:0-15000 GCA_030064845.1 Kiloniellales bacterium | reverse complement strand
GCCGCCACGGACTCCACCAGGGCCTTCGCCGCGCCCGGCGTGCCGACCCCGATGGTGTCGCCGAGCGAGATCTCGTAGCAGCCCATGGCATGCAACCGCTCGGCGACGCGGGTGACCGCGCCGGGACCCACAGCGCCCTCGTAGGGGCAGCCGAGCACGCAGGAGATATAGCCGCGCACCTTGAGGCCCCGGGCCAGCGCGGTCTCGGCGACGGGAGCGAAGCGCGCCAGGCTCTCCTCGATCGAGCAGTTGATGTTCTTCCGGGTGAAGCTCTCGGTCGCCGCGCCGAAGATCGCGATCTCCTTGGCGCCGGCGGCCAGGGCGCCCTCGAGACCTTTCATGTTGGGCACGAGGACCGGATAGCTCACCCCCTCGGCAGGCGAGATACCGGCCAGCACGGCGTCGGTGTCGGCCATCTGCGGCACCCACTTGGGCGAGACGAAGCTGCCCGCCTCGACGACCGATAGGCCGGCCGCAGTCAGCTTGTCGATCAAGGCGATCCGCACCGCGACCGGCACGGTCTCGGGCTCGTTCTGCAGGCCGTCGCGCGGCCCGACCTCGACGACCTTCACCTCAGGCGGCATGGCGCTCACCCGCTCTGCCTCCCTGCCCCCGCGAGTTCTTTGCACATGAGGTCGGCCTCTCCCTTCGGCAGTTGCAGCCGCTCGACCAGGCGCCAGCCGCGCTTGGCGTAGAACGCGCCCTGGTCTGGCGTATAGAGATAGAGAGTCGGGACGCGTCTTTCGATGGCCGCCTGTTCGATTTCGCGTACCAGGCGCCCGCCGATCCCCCGGTTGCGCGCGGCGGCCTGGACGAAGAGGCTCGAGAGCCAGGGCGAGAGGTTCTTGCGGCAGTCCAGGTCCTGGTTGCACAGCAAGGCGACGCCCAGAGGCTCGCCGTCACTCAACGCGACGACGCCGGTCTCCCTCCGGTCGGCGCGGGCGAGATCGGAGAGCCAATCCCGCGTCTCCGCTACGGCATAGCCCTCGTCCCGCCCCCACGCACGCCAGAGCCAGTCCGCCAGGACGGGCAGGTGATCGCGGGCGCGCCAGAGCGGCACGAAGTCGGGCGCCGCGAGCTCCGAAGTGCTCGGCGCCGGTGTCACTCGACAGACTCCAGCACGACCAGCTCGGCGCCCTCCTCGACCAGCTCGCCGGCCGCGGCCAGGACCGCGCCGACCCGGCCCGCTGAAGGCGCGGCGATGGTGTGCTCCATCTTCATGGCCTCGAGCACCATAAGGGGGGCGCCACCCGCCACAGTCTCGCCGGGCGAGACCTTGACCTGCACCACCTTGCCCGGCATGGGCGCGACCAGGCGGCCGCCGAGGGAACCGGCCGCGTCGTCGAGCAGGAGCGGGTCGTGCAAGGCGAGCACGTGGCTGCGCGGTCCGCGGGCCAGGGCGAGCCCGGACCCCTCGCGGACGATGGTTGCCGCGAGCCGGCGCCCGTCGATCACCGCGTCCAGGCCGCCGTCCTCGTCCAGAGTCGCGCGCGCCTCGACCGCGCCGCCGGGAAGACCCAGGCGGTAACCCTCCGGCAGGTACCAGACCGTGACCGCCACCAGGCTTTCCGGCCCCTGGAAGCGCAGGACGACATGGCTGCCAACGGTGAGCCGCCAACCGGTCACCTGATGCCAGGGTGAATAGGGGTCGCCCGATTCCCGGGCATGGGCCGCGGCTTCGGCCCGGCGCTGTTCAAGGACGGCGAGGCTGGCCAGCGCGAGGACCTCGTCGTCCGGCCGGTCGGGCCCTTCGGTCAGCGCCGCGCCATGGCGGTCCAGGAACCCGGTGTCGAGCTCGGCGGCCCCGAAGGCCGGGTGCGCCGCCAGCGCGGCGAGAAAGGCCAGATTGGTCGTCAGGCCGAGGGCCTCGGTCTCTTCCAGGGCGCGCCGCAGCCGCCGGACGGCCGCGGGACGGTCCTCGTCCCAGACCACGAGCTTGGCGATCATGGGGTCGTAGTGCGGACCGATCTCGTCGCCGCCGCGCACGCCGCTGTCGACGCGGACCTGCCTGCCCTCACCCGGAAAGCGAAGGTGGCTGAGCCGGCCGGTCGCCGGCAGGAAGCCGCGCGCCGGGTCCTCGGCATAGATCCGCGTCTCGATCGCGTGGCCTCGGATCTTCAGCCGGTCCTGCGTCAGCGGCAGGGGCTCGCCGGCCGCGACCCGGAGCTGCCAAGCGACCAGGTCCTGGCCGGTGATCATCTCGGTCACCGGGTGCTCGACCTGGAGGCGGGTGTTCATCTCCATAAAATAGAAGTCCTCGCCCTCGGCGATGAACTCCACGGTGCCCGCCCCCCGGTAACCGATCGCGGCCGCGGCGGCCAGCGCCGCATCACCCATCGCCGCGCGCCGCGCCTCGGTCATGCCGGGCGCCGGCGCCTCCTCGACCACCTTCTGGTGGCGCCGCTGGATCGAGCAGTCCCGCTCGAAGACATGAACCTGGTTGCCGTGGCCGTCGGCGAAGACCTGGATCTCGATGTGGCGCGGCCGGGTCAGGTAGCGCTCGATCAGCACGGTGTCGTCGCCGAAGCCGGCCTTGGCCTCGCGCCGGGCGCCCGCCAGGGCCTCGGTGAAGTCCGCCGCCTTCTCGACCACCCGCATGCCCTTGCCGCCGCCGCCCGCCGAGGCCTTGATCAGCACCGGGTAGCCGATCTTCTTCGCCGCCTGGGCGAGCGTCTTCTCGTCCTGATCGGCGCCGTGATAACCGGGCACCAGGGGCACGCCGGCCTTCTCCATGATCGTCTTGGCCTCGCGCTTCGAGCCCATGGCCCGGATCGCCGCGGGCGGCGGACCGACGAAGACCAGGCCGGCCTTTTCGCAGGCCTCAGCGAAGTCGGCGTTCTCTGAGAGGAAGCCGTAACCGGGATGGATCGCCTGAGCCCCGGAAGCCTCGGCGGCCGCGAGGATCGCCGGGATCGAGAGGTAGCTCTCGGCGGCCGGCGCCGGCCCGATTTCGTGGGCCTCGTCGGCCAGGGCCACGTGCCAGGCGTCCCGGTCGGCCTCGGAGTAGACCGCGACGGTCCGGATGCCGAGCTTGCGCGCCGTCTTGATCACCCGGCAGGCGATCTCTCCGCGGTTGGCGATCAGCAGCGTCTCGAACAAGGTCCCCCCTTGCACCTCACGGCTCGCCGGTCCAGGCCGGCTTGCGCTTTTCCAGGAAGGCGCCAATGCCCTCGCGCGCTTCCGCGCCGCCCCGGGTCTTGGCTATGCGGCGCGCTGTTTCCTCGTCGATCGCCGGATCCACCGAGCGGCCGGCGACGCAGAAGAGCAGGTCCTTGGCGGCGGCGAGCGATTCGGGGCCGGCCTTGGCGAGCGAGGCCAGGATCTCGGCGCCCCGGCTCTCGAGCTTGTCGGCCGGCACGACCTCGTGGACCAGGCCGAGATCCCGCGCCTGTACCGCCGTCATGCGCTCCGCCGTCAGGAAGTAGCGACGGGCGGCGCGCGTGCCGATGGCGGCGGCGACGAAGGGCGAGATCACCGCGGGGATCAACCCAAGCCGCACCTCGGTCAAGGCGAAGATCGCCTCCGGCACGGCGAGCACGATGTCGCAGCAGGCGATCAGGCCGACCCCGCCGCCGAAGGCTGAGCCCTGGACAAGAGCCACAGTGGGTTTGGGCAGATCGTTGAGACGGCGCATCAGGCCGGCGAGCGCCCGCGCATCGGCCAGGTTGCGCGCCTCGTCGTAGCCCGCCATGCGCTTCATCCAGTTGAGGTCGGCCCCGGCCGAGAAGCTCTTGCCCTGCGCCGCCAGCACCACGGCGCGGACGCTTTTGTCGGTCGCCAGACCCTCGAGGCATGCACTCAGCTTTTCGATCAGGTCGTCGTTGAAGGCGTTGTGCACCTCGGGCCGCGCCAAGGTGAGGCGTGCGATTCCACCGGGCTGACGCTCTTCGAGAAAGAGAGGATCGCTCATGGTGCTGCCGATAATCGAGCCTTTGGTCGGGGTCATCCTTCGACAAGCTCAGGATGAGGGTGGGATCTGAAACATATCGCCCTCACCCTGAGCTTGTCGAAGGGTGATGGCGCCGGCCGGCCGCTGCCGTCGAAGCCGACTACATCCGGAACAGGCCGAAGCGGGTCTCTTCGATCGGCGCGTTGAGCGCGGCGGAGAGGCCGAGGCCCAGGACCATGCGGGTGTCTCGCGGATCGATGATGCCGTCGTCCCAGAGCCGCGCCGTCGCGTAGTAGGGGTGGCCCTGGTGCTCGTACTGCTCGAGGATCGGCTGCTTGAAGGCAGCCTCCTCTTTTTCGCTCCAGGCATCGCCGCGCGCTTCGATGTTGTCGCGCCGGACGGTGGCCAGGACGGTCGCGGCCTGCTCGCCGCCCATGACCGAGATCCGGGCGTTGGGCCACATCCAGAGGAACCGAGGCCCGAAGGCCCGGCCGCACATGCCGTAGTTGCCGGCGCCGAAGCTGCCGCCGACGATCATCGTCAGCTTGGGCACCCGGGTGGTCGCCACGGCGGTCACCATCTTGGCGCCGTCCTTGGCGATGCCGCCGGCCTCGACCTTGCGGCCGACCATGAAGCCCGTGATGTTCTGCAGAAAGATCAGGGGGATGCCGCGCTGACTGCAGAGCTCTATAAAGTGCGTCGCCTTGAGCGACGACTCGGAGAAGAGAATGCCGTTGTTGGCGACGAGGCCGACCGGGTAGCCGAAGAGACGGGCGAAGCCGCAGACCAGCGTGGTGCCGTAGAGCGCCTTGAACTCGTCGAACTCGCTGCCGTCGACCAGACGTGCGATGACCTCGCGCGCATCGTAAGGCTTCTTCAAATCGGGCGGCACAAGGCCGCAGATCTCTTCGGGGTCGTAGAGCGGCTCGCGCGGCTCGGCGATATCGAGGTCGTGGTGCTTGACGAGATTGAGGTTGCCGACGATGCGCCGCGCGATGGCGAGCGCGTGGCTGTCGTCGGCGGCCATGTGGTCGGCGACGCCCGAGGTGCGCGCGTGCACCTCCGCCCCGCCCAGCTCCTCCGCGCTGACCGCTTCGCCGATCGCCGCCTTCACCAGTGGCGGCCCGCCTAGGAAGATCGTGCCCTGCTCCTTGACGATGATGCTCTCGTCGGACATGGCGGGGACATAGGCGCCGCCCGCCGTGCAGGAGCCCATGACCACCGCGATCTGCGGGATGCCCGCCGCCGACATCCTGGCTTGGTTGTAGAAGATGCGGCCGAAGTGCTCCCGGTCGGGAAAAACTTCGTCCTGGTTCGGCAGGTTGGCGCCGCCGGAGTCGACGAGATAGAGGCAGGGCAGCCGGTTCTCGGCGGCGATCTCCTGGGCGCGCAGGTGCTTCTTCACGGTGACCGGGAAGTAGGTGCCGCCCTTCACCGTGGCGTCGTTGGCGACCACCATGCACTCGCGGCCCGCGACCCGGCCAATGCCGGTGATGATCCCCGCCGCCGGCACGTCGCCGCCGTACATCTTGTGCGCGGCGAGTTGGGACAGCTCCAGGAAGGGCGAGCCGACATCCAGCAGGGTGCGCACCCGGTCGCGCGGCAGCAGCTTGCCGCGCGCGAGATGTTTCTCCCGCGCCTTCTCGCCGCCGCCCTCCTTGACCGCCGAGACCCGGGCCTCGAGGTCGGCGACCAGCTCGGCCATCGCCGCCCGATTGGCCTTGAAATCCTCGGAACGGATGGAGACGTTGCTCTTGAGCACGGTCATAGAATGGCTCTACCCGGACCGCTCGCGGCCTGCAAGGGCCGCCGTTCCCTTCGGACCCCGATCCTACCCAAGGGGCTCGGTGCCGATCCGGGGCTTTCGGCGCATCAGGACCTCGTCTTCGCCCCTCGTCTGACCCGTCTTCTGCCAGCCGAGCCTGCGATAGAAGCCGGTGGCGCGGATGTTCGGATCCTGGTTGGCGTAGAGCCAAACCTCCTCGTGCCCCGAGTCATAGAGCCAGTCCTGCACCCGCTGCAGCACGCCCTTGCCGATGCCCCGGCGCTCATAGCCGGGCAGGACGGCGACGACCTGGACCTCGCCGTTCGAGCGGTCGCCCATGGAGAAGCCGACAACCCTGCCGTCGGCCTCGCAGAGCCAGCCCCTCACGTCGGTCTTCATGGCCTCGGCCAGACTCTCCGGCGTGATGCCGTAGTCCCTTTCCAGTTCCTCCAGGGTGATGGCGTTCTCGATCGTCGAGACGCGGAGCTCGAAGACCGCCGGCAGGTCGTCCGCGGTAATTTCACGAAAGGCGAGGGTCATCCAGCTTTCCGCCACCCTTCCCGCGCCCGACGGTCGTCGACCACGGTGACGCGGTGCATGGTTCGGCGCTGGGGATAGTAGTCGTTGACTGCGTAGTGCTGGGTGACCCGGTTGTCCCACATGGCGAGCGAACCGGGGCGCCAGCGGAAGCGCACCTGGAACTCCGGCCGGTCGATGTGATCGAGCAGGTAGCGCAGCAAGCGGTCGCCGTCACGCAGGTCCATGCCGACGATCATGCGGGTGAAGGGCTGGTTGACGTAGAGGCAGCGACGCCCGGTCACCGGGTGCCGCGGCGCGACGGGATGGACCGCCGAGCCCTCCCGGGCCAGGGCTTCGTCGAGCGCTTTGACGCCGCCCTTGGCAAGGTAGTCGTTGCGGAAGTCGCCCAGGTCGTGGACCGCCTCGAGGTCTTCGATCAGGCTCTTGATCTCGGCCGGCAGGGCCTCGTAGGCGGCGATCATGGAGGCCCAGAGCGTGTCGCCGCCGGTGGCCGGCACCTCCTTGGCGTAGAGGACCGAGGCGAAGGGCGGGTTCTCGTAGAAGGTCAAGTCCGTGTGCCACTGATTGGTGTCGGGCTTCTTGTCCGGGCCGCTCTGCAGCAGCACCACGTTGGGATGGCCCGCGGCATGGGGATAGACTGGGTGCGGCCGGTCGATGGCGCCAAAGCTCTCGGCGAAGGCGAGCTGGGCCGACGGCGCGATCTCCTGGTCGCGGAAGAAGATCACCAGATGGTCCAGCAGCGCCTGGTAGAGCGCGTCGAGGGTGCCATGATCCAGACGCCCTGACAGATCCACCCCGGAGATTTCGGCGCCGACGGTCGGCGTCAAGGGATCGATCGAAACTGTTCCACTGCCCATGGCGATGCCCTTGTCTCTGTCCGAGATCACCGTAGACCCGCCCACGAGCGGCGTCTTGTCCGATTCCGACTCTTGCGGCCAAGGCATCCCCGGCGCCGCGGGCCGGCCACAATATGCGGAAGGCCTTCTTCCCGGCCTCGAGGCGGTGTCACATGACTGTCACACGATCTTCGATTGAATTGCCCCGGCCGAACCGCCAGATCTCGGAATCGTCAGCCCGACCGGCGGCAGACCCAGGAACAGGCACAGAAAGGACAAGGGATGATCCAGATCTCGGTCAACGGCAAGACCGCCCAGCTCGACGTCGACCCCGACACGCCCCTCCTCTGGGCCCTGCGCGACGAGCTGCGCCTTACCGGCACCAAGTTCGGCTGCGGCATCGCCCAGTGCGGGGCCTGCACCGTCTACCTCGACGGCCAGCCGGTGCGCTCCTGCCAGCTGCAGGTCGGCGATCTCGACGGCGAGGCGGTCACCACGATCGAGGCCCTGGCGGGCAAGCAGGCCGACGCGATCCGCTCCGCCTGGCGTGAGCTCGACGTTCCCCAGTGCGGATACTGCCAGTCCGGCCAGATCATGAGCGCGACGGCCCTGCTGACCGAGACGCCGAAGCCGAGCGACGAGGACATCGACCTCGCCATGAGCGGCAACGTCTGCCGCTGCGCGACCTATCACCGCATCCGCGCCGCGATCCACCGCGCGGCCGACATCCTGGAGGGCTGAGATCATGCGTGCGATCGATAGGACTGCACTCGCCCCCTCCCGCCGCGGCTTCCTCAAGCTGAGCGCCGCCGCGGCCGGCGGCCTCCTGATCGGCCATCACCTCGCAGGCGGTCTGAGCGCAGCGGCACAAGCCGCTGAAACCGCGCCGAACTTTACGCCCTTCGTCCGCATCGGCAACGACGGGCTGGTGACCGTCTTCTCCAAGCACCTGGACAAGGGCCAGGGCATCGCCACGGGTCTGGCGACCCTGGTCGCCGACGAGCTCGACGCCACCTGGGACCAGATGCGCGCCGACTTCGCGCCGGCCAACAACGAGCTTTACAAGAACCTCTTCTTCGGAATCCAGGGCACCGGCGGCTCGACCGCCATCCCCAACTCCTTCGAGCAGTACCGCAAGGCGGGCGCGACGGCGCGTGCCATGCTGGTCAAGGCAGCGGCCGGGCGCTGGAATGTTCCGGCCGGCGAGATAACCGTAGAGCGCGGCCTGATCACCCACGCGAGCGGCAAGTCGGCGACCTTCGGCGATCTGGCGGACGAGGCCGCCGCGCTGCAGGTGCCCCAGGAGGTGACGCTGAAGACACCCGACCAGTGGGTCCACATCGGCAAGACCTTCCCCCGCCTCGACACGATCAACAAGACTCTCGGCGCCCCCGACACTTACGGCATGGACCTGCAGCTCGACGACATGCTGGTCGCCGTCACCGCGCGCGCGCCGAAGTGGGGCGCGACGGTGAAGTCCTTCGACGCCGCCGCGGCCGAGGCGGTCAAAGGCGTCGTCGGCGTGATCCAGGTGCCCCAGGGCGTGACCGTCCTCGCGACCTCGACCTGGCCCGCGATCAAGGCGCGCGACCTGCTCAAGATCGATTGGGATTTCTCGGCTGCCGAGACCCGGTCGACCGCGCAGCTCGATGCCGAGTACCGGACGCTGGCCGATCAGGAAGGGCTGGTGTTCCGCAACGACGGCGACGCGGCCGCGGCCGTCGCCGGCGCGGCTGAAGTGCTCGAGGGCACCTACAGCTTCCCCTACCTGGCCCACGCGCCCATGGAACCGATCGACATCGCCATCCTCTTCAAGGATGGCAAGGCGACGCTCTGGACCGGATCGCAGCTGCAGACCAGCGACCAGGGGACAGCGGCCGCGGTGCTCGGGATCGAGCCGAAAGACGTCGCGATCAACACCCTCTGGGCCGGCGGCTCCTTCGGCCGGCGGGCGATCTACGATTCCCACTACGCCGCCGAGGCCGCGGCCATCGCCAAGGTCTGGGGGAAACCCCAGCCGATCAAGCTGGTCTACACCCGCGAGGACGACATCAAGGGCGGCTACTACCGGCCCATGTACGTACACAAGGTGCGCGCCGGGCTAGACGGCGACGGCAAGCTGGTCGGCTGGCATCACCGCATCGTCGGCCAGTCGATCCTGACCGGCTCGATCTTCGAGCAGTTCCTGGTCCACGAGGGCATCGACAAGACCTCGGTCGAGGGCGTGAAGGACGCGACCTACGCCATCCCCAACATCCGGGGCGAGCTCCAGACCACCCAGGTCGGGGTGCCCGGCCTCTGGTGGCGGGCGGTCGGCCACACCCACACGGCCTACGTCATGGAGACCATGATCGACCGCGCGGCTAAGGCGGCGGGCCGGGACCCCGTGGATTTCCGCCTGGAGCTGCTGAAGGACGACGCGCGCAAGACCGGCGTGCTGAAGCTGGTGGCGGAGAAGTCGGGCTGGGGCACCGAGCTACCCAAGGGACGCTGGCGCGGCGTCGCGGTGCAGAAGTCCTTCAGCACCTACGTCGCCGAGGTCGCCGAGGTCTCTCTTCGGGACGACGGCACGGTCAAGGTCGAGAAGGTCTGGTGCGCGGTCGACTGCGGCATCGCCGTCAACCCGGACAACATCAAGAGCCAGATGGAAGGCGGCATCGGCTACGGCCTGGGCGCGATCCTGCGCAACGAGGTCACGCTGAGCGACGGCGCGGTCGACCAAGCCAACTTCGACGACTACGAGCCGCTTCGGATGGAGGACATGCCCGACATCGAGGTCCACATCCTGCCCTCCACCGAGGCACCGACCGGCGTCGGCGAGCCGGGCACGCCGCCGATCGGCCCGGCGGTCGCCAACGCCATCGCCGCCGCGACCGGCAAGTGGCCGGAGGCCTTGCCGCTGTCCCGCGACGGACTGGTGTAAGGAGCCGTCGCTAGAAAGGGAGAAGAAGCCGGCGCCAGTGAAGGCCGGCTTCCAGGGTCATTTTGATCACCACAGAGAACACCGAGGAAGAGAAAGGTTTCTTTCGCGCGCGAAGCCCGCAGGCTGACAGTTTCTTCTCTGTGACCTCTGTGTCTCTGTGGTGAAACCCTTTTTCTTGAGGCCGTTAAGATCTGTTGTTGCGCGCGTGCAGCGGCTAGTGTCGTGTTCATGTTCACCCTCACCGACCTTCAGGAAGCCGCCGATCTGGTTCACCGTCATGTGCCGCCGACGCCGCAGCATGCCTGGCCGCTGCTGCGCGAGCGCACCGGCTGCCAGGTCTGGGTCAAGCACGAGAACCACACGCCGATCGGCGCCTTCAAGCTGCGCGGCGGCCTGACCTACCTGAGCGACCTCAAGGCGCGCGATCCGGCGATCAAGGGCGTGATCGCCGCGACCCGCGGCAACCACGGGCAGTCGATCGCCACGGCGGCCGGGCTGCTCGGCCTTTCCGCCACCGTCGTCGTGCCCGAGGGCAACAGCGTCGAAAAGAACGCGGCCATGAAGGCGCAGGGCGCGGAACTCGTGGTCCAGGGCCACGACTTCCAGGCCGCCCTCGAGTATGCCAAGGAGCGCGCCGAGGCCGAGAGCCTCGCCATGGTCGAGTCCTTCTGTCCGGAGCTGGTGAAGGGCGTCGCCTCTTACGGCCTCGAGCTCTTCACCGCGGTGCCCGACCTGGAGGCGGTCTACGTGCCGATCGGCCTGGGCTCGGGCATCTGCGGCGTCATGGCGGCGCGCGACGCCATCGGCAGCAAGGCCGAAGTGATCGGCGTGGTCGCCGAGAACGCGCCCTGCTACGCGCTTTCCTACGCCAAGGGCGAGCCGGTCTCGACCAATGTCGCCGACACCATGGCCGACGGCATGGCCTGCCGGGTGCCCGTGGCCGAGGCGGTCGCCCTGATCAACGCCGGCGCCGCGCGGATCGTCAAGGTCTCCGACGACGAGATCAAGGTGGCCATGCGCGCCTACTTCAGCGACACCCACAATGTCGCCGAGGGCGCCGGCGCGGCGCCTCTGGCCGCCCTGCTCCAAGAGAAGGACGCCATGGCCGGCAAGAAAGTCGCGGTCGTGCTCTCGGGCGGCAACATCGACAAGGATGTTTACCGCGAGATCCTCGATGGCGGGATCGCCGCCGAAGATTAGGGCGCGGGTTCGGCGTCGAACCTTAGCGGGAAGAGCGCCGTTTCAGTGGAATTGGTCGATGACCGCGAAGATCACGCCGGATTGGATGGCGACGGCACAGACCGCAACGCAGCCCAGACGCCGCTGTCTGGATCCGAAGACGTCGATCCTCAAGAACGGCAAGTAGAGCAAGAGCGGCAGGGTCGGCAGGAGATAGCGGCCCTGAAAGCCGACGACCGAGGGAGACCCGACGGGCGACCATTGCAGGTACAGAAAGAACAACGCCGCGACAACGATCGCGACGAAGAGACCCGTCTGCGCGCCGAGCCCTACAGCCGACGTCATGCGGCCGAGATCCACGCGGTCGCCGGACGCGAGGTGAACGAGGGCCGCAAACCAGAGCACATAGATCCAGACAGGCGGCGACACCAAACGCCAACCGATGTGGGCGACGATATCCGCGCTCGCCTGTCCAACGAAGTCCGGGTTGGCAATTGTCCGGAAAAGGACGAGCAGGAACTCCCAAGGGGCCACGAGCAGGCGTCCCAGCTGCTCCCCGGACCGCACCCCTCCCCTGCCATCGGCGCTGTAGGTGAGGTCGCCGATCATCTGTGTCTTGACGACCAGCGCCCAGACAAGCGCGATCGCGAGGCCGGGCAGGAGCAGGACGGCCATGGCCCGGGCCTTCGCCCTCATCGATCCGAACTTCTCGACCGGGATCAGCACCGCCAGCAGCGGCAAGAGGATGTAGGGGGCCTTGAAGACACCGAAGAGAGCGCCCAGCGCCGCCAACTGCGCCAAGGATGCGCGGTCCAGGCGCCCGTCACCGCCGGCGATGTTGGACACGCGCACGCAGAAGAGGAAGGCAACGCCGGTGAGAAACGCGTCGATGTTGATCGTGCCGAGATAGCACACGGCCGTAGGCGTCAGCGCGATCAAAAGGAAAAGCGGGTGGCGGGCCGGGACGCTTCTCAAGGCCAGGAACATCAGACAGAGACCGAGGATCAATGTCGTCGCCCGGCAGAGATACAAGATGGCGATCGGCGGCAGATCGAAGGCGAGGCCGGCCCACATGGAGGGCGCATAGGGGATGTAGGCGAGCGGATTGTGGATGCGCAGAACGATTTCCGTCGGGTTGTCGTGTGGGACGAGCTGATCGCTCAGCAGCGGCGTACCCGCCAGCGCTCGCCACTCCGCCGAAGTGAAGGGCTCACCGCTCTTGACATGCTCGAAGGCGATTTCGCGGAAGGCACGAAGTCCCTCCGGGAGCGTTTCCGAGCCTGTCCAATTGCCGGTCGCCACTTCATAAGCGCGGACAAAGTTCCACGGTTCGTCAGTCATCGCCATCGGCGGCATCAGGGCGAGGTAGGCGAGGCCGAAGACCGCTCCGATCGCCAGATACAAGCGCTCCGGCCGTTCAAGCAGGGATGAAATCGTCAGGAGTCTTGCCACAGCCTTCACGAAAGAAACGGACACTGGCAATGCGAGACGCGGGCCGAGTCTCAGGATCGACCACAAAAAAGATCCTTATTCGAGAGGGTTAAGATTTTGTTTGAGAGGGATTGAGAACGGTGCGGCGCCGCGCTACCAGCCCCCGGTCTCCAGCCAGCGGTCGACATGGTCGAGGCGGTCGTGGCCCCAGAAGGGCTCGCCGTCGATCAGGATGAAGGGCGACCCGAAGACGCCCCGTTCGATCGCCCCGTCGACCTCGGCACGCAGGCGGTCCTTCACCGCCTGGTCCTGGAGCGCGGCCGAGAGGGCTTCGCCGTCGACTCCGAGACCCGCGGCGACCGACACGACCGCGGCGGCGCCGCTCATGTCGCGGCCCTCGGCGAAGGAAGCCCGATAGACCGCCTTGGCGAAGTCCCGGGCCAAGCCGGGATCCTGGTCGTCCAGCCAATAGAATGCTCTCGAGGCGGCCACCGACATGAAGGGAAAGGGCGACGGCAAGGTGAAGTTTACGCCCATGAGGCGCGCCGCCCGTTCCAGGTCGGTGCGCGCGTAGGCGCCCTTCAGGGGGATATCGAGCAGCGGTTCGCTGCCCGTGGCCTTGAACACAACGCCGATCAGGAACGGTCGCCAGGTCACGCGCCGCCCGTGCTTCCGGCCCAACGCATCGATCCGTTCGGCCGCTAGATAGCCGTAGGGACTGGAAAAATCGAAATAGAAATCGATCGCCTCGGCCATCGCGGGACCCCCGGGTTCTTAGCAGAGGGGTCACCACTAGCACCCGCTGGCCGGGGGGAGCAAACACCCGGTGGCTTTAGCGACCGCCCCAGAGCGGACGGGCTCCAGGTCACCAGACCACGAAGCAATCTTGCCGCTTGGCTTTGAGCAGTTCGCAAAGCGCATCGGCCTCGGCCCGGTCCTCGAAGGGACCGGTCTGCACACCGAACATGGTTCGCCCGCCGGGCTGCCGCTCCTGCAGGCGCAGGTCCTTGCTGCCCAGGAGAGCCCCGAGACCCTGCTTCAGTCGGACGCGCTCCCGTTCGGCGGTCGCGCTGTTCGGGAGGGAGGCGAGCTGGATCCAGTAGGCCTTGCCCTTCGCGCCGAGTGGCGCCGCGCCGGCCACCGGCAGAGCGGCGGAGGTCACCGGCGCCTTCGCCGGCGGCGGCGATTCAACCGCTTTCTCGTGCGCTGCGAGCAGGCGCTCGAGCGCGGCCGCCGCCTCGGGGTAACCCTCTTCGATCGCCGTCCGGTACCAGTCCGCCGCTGCTACGGCATCGGCGAACTGCGGCTCGATGCCCAGGGCTTCGAGCTCCTCCGGGTCGTAGCTGGCGGCGAGCCTGGCCGCGGCCTTGGCGCTGCCCTGGGACGCGGCCAGCCTGTAGAGCAGGCGCGCCGACTCGACGTCCTGGCGGTCGAGCATTCCGTCGGCCCGCGCGATCACCCGGTCGATCAAGTGGTCGGTTACGCTGGTCTCGGCTTGCGGCGCCTCCGCCTTCCCCGCGTCACCGGCCTCCGCGGGGGAGGACGCCGTCACGGCGAGGACGGCGAACACAGGCAGAACCGCCACGAGGCCGCTCCGGCCGCGGATCCCTATTTCGCGCATCACCGCGCTGCCCATCTCGGAAAACTCTGGTTTCCGGCCTGCACAAGATTTTGTAAGCAGCATATACCGAGGCGGCCGAGTCGTTCCAGAGCGCGCTCAGGAGGCGGCGATCTGGCGTCCAATGATCAGGCGCTGGATGTCGGAGGTGCCTTCGTAGATCTGGCAAACCCGGACGTCGCGGTAGATGCGCTCGACCGGGTAGTCGGTGAGGTAGCCGTATCCACCGTGGATCTGGATCGCATCGGAACAGACCTTCTCCGCCATCTCCGAGGCGAAGAGTTTGGCCATAGCCGCCTCCTTGAGGCAGGGCCGGCCGGCGTCGCGCAAGCGCGCCGCCTCGATCACCATCAGCTCGGCGGCGTGCAGCCGGGTCGCCATGTCGGCGAGGCGGAAGGAGACCGCCTGCAGGTCGAGGATCGGCCCGCCGAAGGCCTCGCGCTCCCGGGCGTAGGCGAGCGCAGCCTCGTAAGCGGCGCGCGCCATGCCGACCGACTGGGCTGCGATGCCGATCCGGCCGCCCTCGAGGTTGGAAAGGGCGATGCGGTAGCCCTGTCCTTCCTCGCCGAGCAGGAGGTCCGGCGTCAGCTTCATGTCCTCGAAGACGATCTGGCAGGTATCGGAGGCCTTCTGCCCGAGCTTGTTCTCGACGCTCGCGACCGTGTAGCCGGCCGTATCGGTCGGCACAATGAAGGCCGAGATGCCCTTCTTGCCGGCCGCCGGATCGGTCACCGCGAAGGCGATGGCGAGGTCGGCCTCGCGGCCGGAGGTGATGAACTGCTTCACCCCGTTCAGCACGTAGTGATTGCCGACCTTCTC
>JASJEC010000035.1 GCA_030064845.1 Kiloniellales bacterium | reverse complement strand
AGGTGACCCAGCCGTGGCACCTCTTCGCCGTCTTCGGCCTCTTGATCAGCACCGGCATGGCCGCGCACGACGTCGTCACGCTCTCGACCATTGCGCGGCAGTTCGACCGGCGCCGCGGCATGATGACCGGGGTGGTCAAGGTCGGCACCGCCCTGGGCCAGATCGCCGTGCCGCCCGTCGCCGCCCTGCTGATCGCGCTCAGCGACTGGCGCACGGCGCTCGTTGTCCTGGGCATCGGCGCCGTCGTGGTGCTGCAGGCCGCCGCCTGGCTGATGAAGGCGCCGCCGCCGCGGGCGCAAACCGTCGGCGCAACCCAATCCGCCGGCATGGATTTTCGCGAAGCCGCGCGCACGCCCACCTTGTGGATGCTCTGCGCCATCCAGTTCTCGTTCTTCTCGGCGCTCACGACGATCCCGCTGCACATCGTGGTGCACGGCATGGATCTCGGCATGACCCCGGCGGTCGCGGCGGGCCTGCTGTCGGTGCTGGGGGGCACCAGCATCGCCGGGCGTCTCGCGGTCGGGGCGGGGGTCGACCGCTTCGGCGGGCGGCGCACCCTGATGCTCTGCTTCCTGCCGCTGATCGCGAGCCTGCTCGCCTTCCTGGTGATCGCCGACACCCGGGCGCTGTTCGCCGCGGTGGCTCTCTACGGCTTCGCCCACGGCGGCTTCTTCACCGTGACCTCGCCCAACGTCGCCAACTACTTCGGCCTCAAGGCGCACGGCGCGATCTTCGGCCTGGTGATCTTCTGCGGCATGACCGGCGGCGCGGCCGGGCCGATCCTGGCCGGGCGGATCTTCGACGTCACGACGCGCTACGACCCGGCCTTCATGACCCTCGCCGTGCTGGCGGCCCTGGGCCTGCTGCTTTCCTGGAGACTGCCGGCGCCGGGCCGCTGAGGCCCTCGACCCTCACTCCGCGACGAAGATCGACAGCTCCTCGAGAGCGTGGCTGGTCTCCGGATCCAGCGACTGCTCCTCCTGGAGGAACAGCTCGACCGCGCTGGGCGTCACGTTGCGATGGCGCAGGAATACCGGGTCGCTGTCGTTGACGCTGACCACGTCGCCCACGACCACGGGGAACCGCCGGTCCGCCGTAAAGCCGAAGGGCGTCGCGGCCGGTTGGTCGTCGGCCGTTGCGCCGCCGGCCACGACCGCACGGCCGTCGCTGGTCGTCGCGCTGCCATGCTCGATCGCGATCCAGCCCAGGGTCTCGCTGCCGTGGCCGTCGCGCGGAGCCTCCGCCTCGTCCATCGCCAGCAGGAAGCCCAGGGACGTCAGGTCGGCCACCCGCGTGATCACGGGGTCGCCGTCGTTACGGGTCATGACCGAGGTGAAAACGGCCGGGCTGTCGGTGAAGGCGCTCGAAAAGCTGATCTCCTCCCAGCCCTCGCCCAGCAGAAGGTCGGTCTCCAGCCGGCCCGCTTCGACCGTCAGGCCCGCCAGGTCGTGCGCTCCCGCCTCGGCGACAAGGTAGAAGACCTGCTCCCCGCCGTGACTCTGGTCGAGATAGAGCCACTCCTCGTAGCGCAGCTCAAAGGACTCCGGTCCGACGTTGCGCAGGCGCACCACCCCGGGCTCGGCGCCGCGGGTCGAGACCGGCTTGGCCACCACGATGGGGTCGGTGTAGCGTCGGAACAGCGGCACCTTCGACCAGCCTCTGCCGACCCCGTCCACCACGCCCCACTCCATGGGCGCGGCAAACTCGGGCGCCAGCCGGCGCAGGGCGACGGTGTCGGGCCCAATGCCGCTGACATCCTGCGCGAACAGCTGCCCGCCCAAGAACAGCACGGAGAGTTTCTCTCTGAGATGGCCGGTCTCCGGGTCCTGCGAGACCTCCTCCTCGAGCTTGAGGGTCGCGCTCAGGATCGGGACGAAGCGATGATCGGCCGAGAGCGACTGCAGGCTATAGGGGATGCCGCCAATGGTGCCCGAGCCTTGCGGGCTGTAGACCGCCAGGTAGCCCACCTGCTCGATCGTATGGCCGCTCCGCATCAGGTTCTCCTCCTCGAACAGCGCCGCCTCGAAGCCGCCCGCCGTGACGTTGCGCGCCCGTACGGTGACCGGATCGGCGCCCCTGAAGGTCTGAACGGTGAGGAACAGCGCCGGAGGCGCGGGGAAGGGCTCGGTGAAAGTTTCGGCCTGCCAGGCCCTGAGGCCGCTCAGGGGGAAGGTGCCCGCCTCCCAGAGGCTGCCGTCCGGCACCTCATGACGGCCAGCCGGCCAGACCGTGTAACTAAGCTCTTCTCCCATGTGCGCGCCGTCGAGGTAGGCCCACTCCTGGAATTTCGCCTCGAAGCTGTCGTGGCGCACATCGCGCAGACGCAAGATACCGGGTTCACTGTCGTGAAAAGTCGGCGGGCCGGCGATGACAACCGGATCCTGCCCCACCAATTGAACCGACGTCGTCTTCCAAGTCTCGTCGACCGTAATGCGATCTAGGACACCAAACAGCTCATAGACATAGGCTGAGCCGGAGTTCAAGCCCGCGTAATCATCGCCAAATGCTCCCACAATAACGATTCCGTCGCTGATATCGACAGAGTATCCGAATGCAGCCGCCGGGCCGTCACTCGCTGTCAGCTTGGCCTTTTCGATCCAGGCCGGACCACTGCGCTGGAACACATAGGTCGAGCCGGAACTGTTGCCGGCATCATCATCGTCGCCAAATGCTCCCACGGCCACGGTGTCGTCGCTGATCGCCACAGAGTCCCCGAATCTGTCGTCCGTCGAGCCGTCACTCGCCGTAAGTTTGGCCTGCTCGGTCCAGGTCGTCCCGCTGCGCTGGAAGATGTAGGCAGAGCCGGAGTCGGTGGTAGCGCCATCACCGCGAGCCGCACCCACCACGATAGTGTCGCCGCTGATCGTGACGGATGAACCGAAGATGTCGCTTTCTGCCCCGTCGCTCGCCAGGAGTTTCGCCTTCTCGATCCAAGCCGTTCCGTTGCGTTGGAACACATAGGCCGCGCCGACCAAGCTATCTGATTTACCGTGGAACTGCGCCCCCACCACCACGGTGTCGCTGCTAATGGCGACGGTACAGCCGAACTCGTCGTTTACCGCGCCATCGCTGGCCAAGAGCTTGGCTTGCTCGGTCCAGACCGTGCCGTTGCGCTGGAACACGTAAGCCGAGCCGGATTCGGAGCCCGAGTCATCGTCTTCATGCGCGCCTACTACGACGGTGTCACCGCTGATCGCGACAGAAATCCCAAAACGGTCGCCCGCCGCGCCGTCACTCGCCGTCAGCTTGGCCTGCTCGCTCCATGCGGTGCCGCTTCGCTGAAACACATAGGCCGAGCCGGAGTTGGAGCCCGCGTCGTCGTCCTGAAACGCGCCAGCTACCACGGTGTCGCCGCTGATCGCGACAGAAATTCCAAGACCGGCGCCCGCCGCGACGCCGCTCGCCGTGAGCTCGGCCTGCTCGGTCCAGTTTGTGCCGCTGCGCTGGAATACGTAGGCCGCGCCAGAGTTCGAGCCTACAGTATCGTCGCCCCATGCGCCCACAATTGCGGTGTCTCCGCCGATTACGACAGAGGTCCCGAAAAAGTCGTTCATCGCGCCATCGCTCGCCGTCAGCTTGGTCTCGCTGCTGAGCAGCGGGTCGATGGTCAGCGGGTAGACCGCGTCGCCATCGGCCACGTGGATGGCCAGGCGCCGGCCGGCCATGTGGAGCCGGGCCGGCAGCGCGCGGCCGGTCGCGTCGTAGGCATAGAGGCCGTGGTAGGACAGCACCACCGCGCCTGCCGCGTCATCCCAACGCAGGTCGCGTCCGTCCGGGCCCAGCACCGGCGCGAGGTTGCCGGACAGCCCCAGCACCAGCCTCAGGTCGCCCGCATCCCGGTCTGTTCCCGGCGGCGGCGCGGCCAGGGTGAAGCCCTGCTCCAGGCCGAGCGGGCCGTTGACGTACCATTCGCTCAGCAGCGGCGCCTCAGCCGTCCCGCCACGGCGGTACTCGATCCGGTTGCCCTCGGCCACGAGGCTGGTGAGTGGCGCCTGCCGGATATCCGCACCGCGGCCGTAGCCCTGCAGCCGCAAGCCCAGCCGCCAATCCGACCCGCTCTGCGATTGTACCGCCGGGCCATCCGGCTCGAACAGCACCGTCAGGCCGTGGGCCTCGTTCTCGGCCCGGTAGGAGGGGGCCCGGCCATCGAGCACGGCCGCGTCATAGCGGGTCGGCGCGTCCCGCTGGATCGCCATCACCAGCGCCGGGTAGAGACCGGCCGGCAGCTTCCCTTTGCTGCCTCTATCGGACTCTGCTGAACGAAGGGACTGCGCAGACAAGAGAATGCTCGCCGCCAGCACGCATGCGGCGGTCCCCAGACCTCGACCAAGCATTTTTCTTCTCCCAAATTCGGTCGCTCCGCCTTGAGCCGACCGCAAACAAACGCCTTGCTATGAAAAGATCTGTTTCAAGTTACCGACTACTATGAAGAAAAGAATGACTTGTCGGGCGGCGATGCGCAACGGCAGACCCTATTTCCCGGGTCTCCCTTGCCGTTAGCCGGGGTGAGTCGCTTGTCCCCAAAGAGGCTCTAGCGATTATGCCCCTCACTCGGCGACGAAGATCGACAGCTCTTCGAGGACGTGTTTCACCTCCTTGTCGAAGGACCGCTCTTCCTGGACGAAGAGCTCGACCGAGCTGGGCGTCAGGTTTCGGTAGCGCAGGAAGACCGGGTCTTTGCCTGATGTCGTGGCGATGTCGCCCAGCAGCACCGGGAACATTCGGTCGAAGCTCCGACCGAAGGGGTTGGCGGTCGAGCGATGGGTGGCCGCGCCGTCGAAAACCAGAACGTCGCGCCCGTCGCTGGTCGTCGTATCGCCCTTTTCGATCGCGATCCAGCCGAGCGTCTCGCTGACGTGGCTTTTGCCGTTGGCCTGCTGCTCCTGCATGGTCACCGAGAAGCCCAAGGCCGTCGCGTCCGCAAGGCGCGTGGTCACCGCATCGGCGCCCGCGTCGGTCTGCACCGACGTGAACACCGCCGGCGGGGCCGCGAAGCTCGCCGCGAAGGCCACCGTCTCGAAGCCGTCGCCCAGGAGCCTGTCCGTTTCGAGCGTGCCGGCCTCCACCAGCAGCCCGTCGAGATCGTGGCTGCCCGCCTCGGCGACCATGTAGAACACCCGCTCAGCGGCGCCGTGCTTGCCGCCGAGGTAGTCCCATTCCTGGTAGCGCAGCTGAAACGACCCGCCGGTCACGTTGCGGAGCCGGATCACCCCGGGATCGGCGCCCTTGGCCGAGACCGGCCGGGCCACGACCACGGGATTCAGGTAGCGCCGGGCCAGCGGCACCGTGGTCCAGGCATCGGTCACGCCGTCCACCGTGCCCCACTCCAGGGGGGCGCTGAACTCGGGCGCCAGGCGGCGCAGGGCCGCCGGGTCCGCGTCGTTGGTCGAGACGTCCTGGGCGAAGAGTTGCGCCCCAAGGGCGAGCACCGCGAGGCTCTCGCCGGCGTGCGCGGTCTCGCCATCCGCCGACCTCTCTTCCTCTGCACTCAGCGTCCACCCCAGCACCGGGGCGAAGCGCCGGTCGACCGTCGGCGACTGCAGCAGGTAGGGCAGCCCACCACCGAAATGCAGCGGGATCGAGCCCGAGCCTTGCGGACTGTAGACCGCCAGGTAGCCGATGTCCTCGGTCGAGTGGCCGGAGCCCATCTGGCTCTCCTGCTCGAACAGCGCCGCCTCGAAGCCGGCGGCCGTGACGTTGCGGGCCCGCACGGTCACGGCGTCGCCGCCCCGGGCCGTTTGGCCGCTTAGGAAGAGGGCCGGCGGTCCCGGGAAGGCCTCACCGAAGGACTCGGTCTGAAAGACGCCGGTGCCGCCCAGGGGGAACGTGCCGGCCTCCCAGATGCTGCCGTCCGGCTGTTCATAACGCCCGGCCTCGATGACCAGATAGGGCAGGTCTTCCTCGGCATGCGAGCCGTCGAGATAGGGCCATTCCTGGAAGCGGGCCTCGAAGCTGTCGGCGCCGACGAGGCGCAGGCGCGCCACGCCGGGCTCCAGGCCGCGCCGTGTCGGCGGACCGGCGATGACCACCGGATCGGCGAAGAGGACGGGAAGCGCCACCGTCCGCCAGGAATCGGCGACGGCGGCTTGATCCAGAACACCGATGACTTCGAACACGTAGGCCGAGCCGGAACTGATGCCCGCGTCATCGTCGAGAACCGCTCCCACCAGCGCGGTGTCGCCGCTGATCGCGACGGAGCGCCCGAACCAGTCGTCGGCTGCCCCGTCGCCCGCCGTCAGCTTGGCCTGCTCGCTCCAGGCCGTGCCGTTGCGCTGGAACACGTAGGCCGAGCCGGAACTGTTGCCCGCGTCATCGTCGAGAAGTGCCCCGGCCACCACGGTGTCGCCGCTGATCGCGACGGACCGGCCGAACTCGTCACCCGCCGCCGCATCGCCCGCCGTCAGCTTGGCCTGTTCGTTCCAAGTGGTGCCGTTGCGCTGAAACACATAGGCCGAGCCGGAACTGATGCCCGCGTCATCGTCGCGATACGCCCCCACGACCACGGTGTCGCCGCTGATCGCGACGGAGAATCCGAAGAGATCTTCCGCCGCCGCGTCGCCCGCCGTCAGCTTGGCCTGCTCGCTCCAGGCCGTGCCGTTGCGCTGGAAGACGTAGGCCGAACCGGAACTGTTGCCCGCGTCATCGTCGCGATACGCCCCCACGACCACGGTGTCGCCGCTGATCGCGACGGAGGATCCGAAGAAGTCTTCCGCCGCCGCGTCGCTCGCCGTCAGCTTGGCCTGCTCGCTCCAGGCCGTGCCGCTGCGCTGGAACACGTAGGCCGAGCCGGACTGCTGTAAGCCCGCGTCTTCGTCGCCACCCGCCCCCACCACCACGGTGTTGCCGCTGATCGCGACGGACCGCCCGAACCCGTCATTCGCCGCCGCGTCGCCCGCCGTCAGCTTGGTCTCGCGGCTGAGCAGCGGATCGATGGTGAGCGGGTAGACAGCGTCATGGTCGGATACCTGGATGGCCAGGCGCCGGCCGTCGAGGTGCAGCCGCGCCGGCAGCGCGCGGCCGGTCGCGTCATAGGCATAGAGGCCGTGGTAGGACAGAACCGCCGTGCCGGCCGCATCCTCGAGGCGCAGGTCGCGTCCGTCCGCGCTCAGCGCCGGCGCGAGACCGCCGGTCACCTCCAGCACCACCCGCAGGTCGCCCGCGCCCCGCCCCGCTCCCGGCGGCGGCGCGGCCAGGGTGAAACCCTGCTCCACGCCGAGCGGGCCGTTGACGTACCATTCGCTCAGCAGCGGCGCCTCGGCCGAGCCGCCGCGGCGGTACTCGACCCGGTTGCCCTCGGCCACGAGGCTGGTGAGCGGCGCCCGCCGGATGTCCGCGCCGCGTCCATAGCCTTCCAGCCGCAGGCCCAGCCGCCAGGCCGGTCCGCCTCGCGTTTCCACGATTGGGCCCTCAGGCTCGAACAGAACCGTCAGGCCGTGGGCCTCGTTCTCGGCCCGGTAGGCGGGGGTCCGGGCATCGAGCGCGGCCGCGTCGTAATGGGCCGGCGCGTCGCGCTGGATCGCCATGATCAGCGCCGGATAGAGATCCGCCGGCAGCCGCTCTTCGCTGCTTCTCTCGGACGCTGCGGAATGAACGGGCTGACCCGCCCAACACAAAAACGCCGCCAGCACGCGTGCGGCGGCCCCCGGACCTCGACCAAGCATTTTTTTCTTCCCCCTGTCCGGTCGCCCGCTCCCAGCCGACCGCAATGAAACACTTCGCTGTGAAAACGCCCTTCTTGAATCACCGGCAACTTTCCTAACGAGAATGACTCTTTGGGAATCACCACGCAACTCTAGCCCCTATTCCGGCTCCAGTGACCATGCCCCTCACTCGGCGACGAAGATCGACAGCTCTTCGAGGACGTGGTCCGTCTCGGCGTCGAAGGACTGCTCCTCCTGGAGGAACAGTTGGACCGAGCTGGGGGTCAGGTTCTGGTAGCGCATGAACACGGGGTCGCCGCCCGCGGTCGAGGCGATGTCGCCCAGCAGCACCGGGAACCGCCGGTTGAACACCTGGCCGAAGGGGATGGCGGTCGGCTGATCGGTCGCCGCGCCGTCGAACACCAGGACGTCGCGTCCGTCCGTCGTCGTCGTCGCGCCGCGTTCGATCGCGATCCAGCCGATCGTCTCGCTGATGTGGAAATCGCCGGTGGCCTGCTCCTCCTGCATGGTCACCGAGAAGCCCAAGGCCGTGACGCCGGCCAGACGCGTCGTCACCGCATCGGAGCCCCGGGCGTTCTGGACCGTGGAGAACACCGCCGGCCGGTCCGCGAAGGTTGCCGCGAACCCGACCGTCTCGAAACCGTCGCCCAGCAGCCTGTCCGTAACGAGCGTGCCGGCCTCGACCAGAAGCCCGTCGAGGTCGTGGCTGCCCGCCTCGGCGACCATGTAGAACACCCGCTCGGGCGCATGCGTGCCGTCCAGATAGTTCCACTCCTGGTATCTGAGGTCGAAGGCGTTGCCGGTCACGTTGCCGAGCCGGATCACCCCGGGATCGGCGCCGTTGGCCGAGACCGGCCGGGCCACGACGACCGGATTCAGATAGTGCCGGGCGAGCGGCACGGTGGTCCAGGCATTGGTCACGCCGTCCACCGTGCCCCACTCCAGGGGCGCGCCGAATTCCGGCGCCAGTCGGCGCAGGGCCGCCGGGTCCGCGCCGTTCGTCGAGACGTCCTGGGCGAAGAGCTGTCCTCCGAGGGCGAGCACCGCGAGGCTCTCGCTGGCGTGCGCCGTCTCGCCATCCTCCGACTTCTCTTCCTCCGCGTTCAACGCCCAGCTCAGCACCGGGGTGAACCGCCGGTCGACAGTCGGGGATTGCAGCAGGTACGGCACCGTCCCTCCAAGCAGTGGGATCGAGCCCGAGCCTTGCGGGTTGTAGATCGCCAGGTAGCCGACCTCCTCGTTCGTGTGGCCGGAGCCCATCTGGTCCTCCTGCTCGAACAGCGCCGCCTCGAAGCCGGCCGCCGTGACGTTGCGCGCCCGCACGGTCACCGCGTCAGCGCCCCGGGCCGTCTGGCCGCTCAGGAAGAGGGCCGGCGGCCCCGGGAAAGGCTGGCTGAAGAACTCCTCATGAAAGACGCCGGTGCCGCCCAAGGGAAAGGTTCCGGCCTCCCAGATGCTGCCGTCCGGCATGACCTGCCGGCCGGCCTCCATGACCAGGTAGGGCAGGTCTTCCTCGGCGTGGACACCGTCGAGATAGGGCCACTCCTGGAAGCGGGCCTGGAAGCTGTCGGTGCCGACGAGGCGCAGGCGCACCACGCCGGGCTGCCGGCCGTGGAAGGTCGGCGGGCCGGCGATGACCACCGGATCGGCGAAGGGGACCGGAAGCGGCACCGTCTGCCAGGAATCGGCGACGGCGACGTGATCCAGAACGAAGAAGAATTCGAACAGGTAGGCCGAGCCGGACGCGTTGCCCGCGTCATCGTCCTGATACGCCCCCGCCACCACAGTGTCGCCGCTGATCGCGACGGTCTGCCCGAAAAAGTCACCCTGCGCTCCGTCGCCCGCCGTCAGCTTGGCCTGCTCGCTCCAGGCCGTGCCGACGCGCCGGAACACGTACGCCGAGCCGGAGTCCGAGCCCAAGTCATCGTCGCGAAACGCCCCCACCACCACGGCGTCGCCGCTGATCCCGACGGACTCCCCAAAAATGTCGTCCGCCGCGCCGTCGCTCGCCGTCAGCTTGGCCTGCTCGCTCCAGGCGGTGCCGCTGCGCTGGAACACGTAGGCCGAGCCGGAGTTCGAGCCCGTGTCATCGTCCTGGGGCGCCCCCGCCACCACGGTGTCGCCGCTGATCCCGACGGAAGTTCCGAACAGGTCAAGCGATGCGCCGTCGCCCGCCGTCAGCTTGGCCTGCTCGCTCCAGGCCGTGCCGCTGCGCTGGAACACGTAGGCCGAGCCGGATGCAGAACCCGCGTCGTCGTCACCGCGCGCGCCCACCACCGCAGTGTTGCCGCTGATCGCGACGGACCACCCGAACAGGTCGCTCGCCGCGCCGTCGCCCGCGGTCAGCTTGGCCTGCTCGCTCCAGGCCGTGCCGCTGCGCTGGAACACGTAGGCCGAGCCGGAATTGCTGCCCGCGTCATTGTCGACATATGCCCCCACCACAACGGTGTCGCCACTGATCGCGACGGACCACCCGAACGCATCGCCTGCCGCCGCGTCGCCCGCCGTCAGCTTGGCTTGTTCGCTCCAGGCCGTGCCGCTGCGCTGGAACACGTAGGCTGAGCCGGAGTTCGAGCCCGTGTCATCGTCCTGAGGCGCACCTGCCACCACGGTGTCGCCGCTGATCGCGACGGACTGCCCAAAGGAGTCGCCCACCGCGCCGTCGCTCGCCGTCAGCTTGGCCTGCTCGCTCCAGGCCGCGCCGCTGCGCTGGAAGACGTAGGCCGAGCCGGAACTGAAGCCCGCGTCGTCGTCGCCAACCGCCCCCACCACCACGGTGTCGCCGCTGATCGCGACGGAATACCCGAACTGATCACCCATCGCCGCGTCACCCGCTGTGAGTTTGGTCTGGCGGCTGAGCAGCGGGTCGATGGTCAGCGGGTAGACCGCGCCGCTGTCGGCCACGTGGATGGTCAGGCGCTGCCCTGCCAGGAGCAGTCGCGCCGGCAGCGCGCGGCCGGTCGCGTCATAGGCATAGAGGCCGTGGTAGGACAGCACCATCGCGCCCGCCGCATCCTCGAGGCGCAGGTCGCGTCCGTCCGCGTTCAGCGCCGGCTCGAGGCCGCCGGACAGCCCCAGCACCAGCCTCAGGTCGCCCGCGCCCCGCTCCGCACCCGGCGGCGGCGCGGCCAGGGTGAAGCCCTGCTCCAGGCCGAGCGCTCCGTTGACGTACCACTCGCTCAGCAGAGGCGCCTCGGCGGTGCCGCCCCGGCGGTATTCGACCCGGTTGCCCTCGGCCACGAGGTTGGTGAGCGGCGCCGGGCGGATGTCCGCGCCGCGTCCATAGCCCTCCAGCCGCAGGCCCAGCCGCCAGGCCGGTCCGCCCCGCGTTTCCACGATTGGGCCCTCAGGCTCGAACAGAACCGTCAGGCCGTGGGCCTCGTTCTCGGCCCGGTAGGTGGGGG
Organism: Kiloniellales bacterium; assembly: GCA_030064845.1. Lineage (NCBI taxonomy): Bacteria > Pseudomonadati > Pseudomonadota > Alphaproteobacteria > Rhodospirillales > Kiloniellales bacterium. The sequence goes on along the minus strand of JASJEC010000035.1, from coordinate 6,428 downwards.
CCAGGCCCTCGAGCGCGGCCACGTCGTAGTCGGCCGGCGCGTCGCGCTGGATCGCCATGACCAGCGTCGGATAGAGACCCGCCGGCAGCCGCTCTTCGCTGCCTACATCAGACTCTGCGGAACGAACAGACTGCGCCGACAAAAGAACACACGCCGCCAACACGCGTGCGGCGGCCACCGGACCTCGGCCTAGCATTTTTCTTCCCCCATTTTCGGCCGACTCGCTCCGAGCCGACCGCAATGAAACGCCTTGCTATGAAAAAATTGGATCTAATTTTTGCTGCTTACCGGAGCTAGAGTGACTCCTTGAGAGGAGATTTGCAAATTTGGCCCCGCACGCGCCGCCTTCGACCTAGAGCGGATCATGTTTGGATGGAACCACTTCGTGGTTGCCAACCAAACATGTGAACCCGCTCTACATCCTGGGTTTAGAGCAGATTCACCGGGTTTGACGGATCGCCTCCGGCGATTCAGTCAAACCCGGATCTGCTCTAGGTCTCTTACTCCGCGGCGAAGATCGATATGCGCTCGTTGCCGTGGCCCGTCTCGGCGTCGAAGGACTGCTCCTCCTGGAGGAAGAACTGGACCGAGCTGGGCGTCAGGTTGTTGTAGCGCAGGAACACCGGATCGCTGCCCTGGGTCGTGGCGATGTCGCCGACGAGCACCGGAAAGAGCCGGTTGAAGCTCTGGCCGAAGGAGATGAGCAAGGGGGTGTTGCTGACGGTGCTTTCGCTCACCACGACGTCGCGTCCGTCCGTGGTGGTCGTGCTGCCCCGTTCGAGCGCGATCCAGCCGAGCGTTTCGGTGCCATGGGCGCCGCCGGCCTGCTCCTCCTGCATGGTGATCGAGAAGCCGAGCGCCGAGGCGAGGCCCAAGCGCGTGGTCACGGCATCCTCGTCATCGTTGGTCTGGACCGAGCTGAAGAGGGCCGGACGGTCGGGGAAGGTCGCCCCGAAGGTGACCGTCTCCGAGCCGCTGCCCAGTACCAGGTTCGTGTCGAGCGTGCCCGCCTCCAGCGTGAGCCCGTCCAGGTCGAAGGCGCCGGCATCGGCGACCATATAGAACACGCGTTCCCTGGTGTGGTTGCCGTCGAGATAGTCCCACTCCTGGTAACGCAGGTCGAAGGCGTTGGCGGTCACGTTGCGGAGCCGGATCACCCCGGGATCGGTGCCCTTGGCCGAAACCGGCCGGGCCACGACCACCGGATTCAGGTAGTTCCTGGCGAGCGGCACCGTGGTCCAGGCGCCGGTCACGCCGTCCACCGTGCCCCATTCCATGGACTGACCGCCCGCGGCCAGGGCCCCGAGGCTGATGCCGCCGGTGGCGCTGACCGCGCCGGCGAAGGAGAAGAGGCCGGTCGCCGGATCGATGGTCACCAATCGGCCGCCGTCGGTCGCCGTGCCTTGGGCTCGCGCGGTGCCGCCGAACAGCGTACCGGCGAAGAAGCGAAGGCTGACGACGCCGCCGGAAGGTGGCGTCCCGGTGGCGTCTACAATCGGGGCCACGAAGGTGGCGGCGCCGGTCGAGGGATCGATCGTGTAGAGGCCGGGGCTGTCGGCCCCCGCGCCGCGCGCCCTGCGCGCGCCCCAAAGGGTTCCCGAATCATCGAAGGCGAGGCCCGCCATGCCCTCGATCGTGCAGGACCCGCCGCCGCTCGTGGGAATCGTCACGCCGGTGCAGGTCCCGAAGGGGCCGATCACCGTCGTGGCCGCCGTCGTCTCGTCGATGACCGCCAAATGGTCCGGGCCGGTCCCGCCGGCGCCCGCTATGTTCACGGCGGCGAACAGGGTGCCATCGGATGCGAACTCGAGGCCGCTGATCGCGGCGATTCCGAGTCCGGTGTCTCCGACCAGGGTGGCGGCGCCCGTCGCCGGGTCGATCCTGTGCAGGTTCGGGTTACCGCCGCCCTGGCCGGCGTACATGATCCCGGTCTTGGGATTCACCGCCAGCGAGGGAAGGCTGCTCACGCCGGTCGGACCAATCACCGTGCTGACGCCGGTCGCCGTGTCGACCGCGAGCAGGTTGCCGCCACCGGCGTCCGTCCCGAAGAGGGCCGTTGGCGAGGCGGTAGGCACAAACGCTGGCACGAACTCCGGCGCCAGGCGGCGCAGGGCCGCGGTGTCCAGGCCGTTGGTCGAGACATCCTGTGCGAAGAGTTGCGCCCCGAGCGCGAGGACCGCGAGAGTCTCCGTGGCGTGCGCCGTCTCGCTATCCTGCGATCTCTCTTCCTCCGCCCTCAGCGCCCAGCTCAGCACCGGTACGAAGCGCTGGTTGACCGTCGGCGACTGCAGCAGGTAGGGCGCCGTGCCGCCGCCCGTCCCGATCGCGGGCGCGGCGCCAAGCACCGGGATCGAGCCCGAGCCCGCGGGGCTGTAAACCGCCAGGTAGCCGATGTCCTCGGTCGAGTGGCCGGAGCCCATCTGGCTCTCCTGCTCGAACAGCGCCGCGTCGAAACCGGTCGCCGTGACGTTGCGCGCCCGCACGGTCACCGCGGCAAGACCCCGGAAAGTCTGCCCGGTCAGAAAGAGCGCCGGCCGGCCCGGGAGGGTCTGGGTGAAGGACTGTGTCTCAAAGACGCCGGTGCCGCCCAGGGGGAAGGTGCCGGCCTCCCAGATGCTGCCATCCGGCATGACGTGCCGGCCGGCCTCGATGACCAGGTAGGGCAGGTCTTCCTCGGCGTGCACGCCGTCGAGATAGGGCCACTCCTGGAAGCGGGCCTGGAAGCTGTTGCCCAACACTTGGCGTACGCGCACGACGCCCGGTTGCTTGCCGTGGAAGGTCGGCGGACCGGCGATCACCACCGGATCCGCGAAGGTGACGGGAAGCGGCACCGTCTTGAAGTCGTCGTCGATCGCCGTCTGTGCCACGAGCACCTGGGGCGCCTGCCCGCAGGAGTCGAACTTGAAGGACGTGACACGGGTCTGCCAGAAACCCGATGCGGGCATGTATTCGTTGGTGTGCCAGAACGTGCAGCCGTCCGTGGGGTCCACGCTCATGGAGCCGTAGTCGCCCCAGCGCGAGGCAAAGGTCTGCGACCCGGTGCCGGCGATCAGGCTCGTCTCGGGCTGGGTCATCACGCCGAGCGGATCGCCCGCCTGGCGGCCCGTGTAGCGCATCGAGGGAAAAACCGTCGAGCTCGAGACGCTGTAACCCAGGGCGATGTTGCCCTGATCGTCCATGGCGATGCTGCCCAGCCAGCGGTTCGTGCTGTCCGGCGAATGGGTGCCTTCCTGGTAGAGGCCCCAGGGCGAGGAACCATCCTTGCGCAGCTCGAACCAGCGGATCCCGCCGCGGTCGGAGCCGTCCACGTCGGTCGTGAGGTTCCCCACTAGGGTCTCGTGGGTCCCGAAGTTGCGATACTGCAGCCGCCACATGATGGTTTGCTGCACGGGATCGAGCGTGACCGTGGTGCCCGGCTGCGGAAAGCAGAAGAACTGGTTGAGCCCGCAGAGATCGGAATCGAATTCCGATACCGCTATGTTCAGCGGTCCCGTGAAGGTCGAGTTCGCCGGCGTGGTGAAATCGACGTCGAACTCCCAGACCTCCAGGAAGTCCGTGGTCGGATTGGGGCTGACGTTGTGCGCCTCGTCGTCGCGGTGGCGCATGAAGTAGGCCGGCGCGTTCGCCGGCGGCGGCGTCGCCCCGTCGAGATCGCCGGGGATCAGCGCCTGGAAGCCGAAGCCCGCCAAGTCCGGCGCGGAAAAGCGCTGCACGGCGGCCGGCAGGCCGGCCAGCATGGCGTTCCGGTCGAGCGCATAGACCGCCGGGCTCGCCTCGTTGGTCGAGACGTAGTAGGCGTCGGGCCAGACACCATACTTGGGATAATCGGGGAAGCCGGGCGTCGGGAACTCGTAGCGGTACCAGCCGGTGGTCACCGGATCCGGCGTCTGCGAAATGTAGACGCAGAGCGCGTTGGCGGAACCGGAGAACTCGCTCAGCAGCCAGCGGTCGGCGAGCCGGTCGTAGAGCACGATCGGGTCGCCCAGACCGTCGGCGCAGTTGCCGCCCGTAACGAGGGTATCGAGCGCGAAGGGACCGGCCAGCAGCCCACCGCTCTTGTCGTAGATCGCGACATCGCTGCCGCTGGCGCTGTTGACCATCTGGATGAAGTGATTGGGCCCGACGTCGCCGACCGTATCCGGCGGCACGACGCCGGTGAAGGCGATCCCCTCGAAGTTCTGTTCCGGTGTCGTGAAGACACGGGACTCCGCGTCCAGCGGGACCTGCTCCGGCGGCTCCGGAAGCAGGTCGGCGTCCGGCAAGGCGGGACCCGGCGCTGACTGATCGAGCGGCGGCCGCGGGTACACGCGTTTGGGGACTTCGCGAACAGGATCGCCCGGTTTCCAGGCCTTCGCTCTCGGCAGATCGCGCAGGTCGCCGTCGAAAACATCCGGCATCGCGGGCGCGCTGGCCTCGGCGCCCTTGTGGACCCGCGGCTCGGAAGCCGAGGCCCAGGCATTCGTTGTCAGGGAAAAGGTGAAACCGGCTCCGAGGAGCGCGACGACCGCGGCCCCCCTTGCTGTCTTGAAGATTTGCATGACGCCTTCCTAGTTTCTCCGAGCGCCGTTCGTGCCCCCACGGCGCAGCTGCCCCCGTCGAAACCAAAGGAGATCCTGGCGGTCCTCAATTCAAAAAAAGCGACTCGTGAAACAATGATCCGGCCGCCTGGATCTGCACGAGCATCATAGGCCCGCGGTCAGTGGCTGCTTTGATCCCGATCAATGTAGCGAGCAAACGGGATCCGCTTCGGCGCAGCGCCCAATTCTACTCCGCGACGAAAATCGATATGCGCTCCCTGCCGTGGCTCGTCTCGGCGTCGAAGGACTGCTCCTCCTGGCGGGCGCAACCCGATCGGCAGACTCAGCCCGCTATCGCGCCGATCAGGCGGTTGACCTCGGCGGCGGCTTCCATGTGGGGCATGTGGCCGACGTCGCCGAGAACATGGACCTCGACGCTCGCCGGCAGCGCCTCGGCGTGCTCGGGCGGCACGACCTTGTCCGCGCGGCCCCAGATCGCCTGGGCCGGGACCGAGAGCCCGGCGAGCCGGCCGGCCAGCCCTTCCTGCTGCCTGCCCCCGGGGAAGAGCGCCTGGGCGAGCGACCTCAGCGCCCGCTCGACGCCGTCGAGTCGCTTGTACTTGAGCACGTCGTTGACCATGTCGCGGCTGATCAGCATGGGGTCGGCGACCAGGAGCTCGAGCACGGCCTTCATCTCCTTGCGCCGACCGGCCTCGATGAAGCCGCCGATGTAGTCCATGTTGATCTCCGGCCCCAGGCCGCCCGGCGCGATCAGGGTGAGGGAGGCGACCCGCTCCGGCCGGTCGAGCGCGAAGGCGAGGCCGAGCGCCCCGCCCATGGAGTGGCCGACGAGGTGGGCGGCCTCGATTCCCTGGGCATCGAGGAAGGCGCCGAGCGCATCGGCCAGACCCGCCATGTCCGGCTCGCCCAGGTCCTTGCTGGACCGGCCGTGTCCCGGCAGGTCGAGCGCGTAGACCCGGTGGGTCTCCGACAGGACGGGCTGGGTGAAGAGCCAGTTGTTGAGGTCGCCGCCGAAGCCGTGGATCAGGACGATGGGCGGTCCCTCGGCTTCGCCGGTCGCCAGGTAGTTGATCTGATAACCAGCGGCCGCGACGATCTCCGGTTCCGGCGCCGCTTCCGCGGCCGCCTCGGCGGCGACCGCGAACTCGGCCTGGAAGCGCTCGATGAAGGCGTCGATCTCGGCTTCGGACACCGACTCCGGCGCGACCACGCCCAGGAGGGCGCCGACCGGGACCGTGTCGCCCTCCTGTACGATGCAGCGGCGCAGCAGGCCGCCGGCCGGGCTCTCGAAGACGTTGGTGATCTTGGTGGTCTCGATCTCCAGGATCTCCTGGCCCGCCTCGACCGCCTCGCCCTCGCCGGACTCCCAGGCGACCACCTTGCCCTCTTCCATGGCCAAGCCCCACTTGGGCATGGTGATCGCCTGGATCTCCTCGCTCATGCGCCGTTGCCCATGACCGAGCGGACCTCGGTTTCGATCTTCGCCGGCGTCGGGATGTAGAGGTCCTCCAGCTCCGGCGCGAAGGGCACGGGCGTGTGCGGCGGGGTCACCATCTTGACCGGCGCCTTGAGCGCCCCGAAGACGTTCTGGCAGACCAGCGCCGAGATGTCGGTCGCCAGGCTGCAGCGCGGGTTGGCCTCGTCGACCACGACCAGCCGCCCGGTCTCCTCGACCGATTCGAGGATCGAGTCCTCGTCGAGCGGCGAGGTGGTGCGCGGGTCGATCACGGTGCAGGAGATGCCGTCCTTCTCCAGCACGTCGGCCGCTTCGTTGGCGAACTTCACCATGCGGCCGAAGGCGACGATGGTCGCGTCCTCGCCCTCGCGGGTCAGGTTGGCCTCGCCGAAGGGGATGGTGTAGGGCTCGTCGGGCACCTCCTCCTCGTCGTC
>JASJEC010000034.1 GCA_030064845.1 Kiloniellales bacterium | reverse complement strand
GGTCGCCAAGAGGGTGCGCAACGCGGCGCCGGCGGGCGTCGCTTCGGCGACCCGGACCAAGGCCCAGAGCAGACCCGCTGGAGGCGACGGCTACTTCTGCGCCTGAAAGCAGACCCAGCCGATCTTGCCGGCCCGCGCCAAGTCGACCCAGAGCGCCAGTTCGTCGAGCACGCGCTCGACCGCCTCCCGCTCGGCGATTGCCAAGAGCTCATCCTTGTGCGCAGCGATCTGGGCCCTGTTCTCGTCGTAGCTGCGCGCCACGTGTGTCGACCAGTCGTGAAACCCGTGGACCTTGAAACCGCAGCGGGTCAGCGCGGCGAGGTGCTCCAGGGGATCCCACATGACGCTGGTCTGCACCCGCGCGTAGATCCGACGGCGATCTTCCGGCGACACCAGCGCGGGCACGGTCACGTCGGACAAGACGGCCCAGCCGCCCGGGCGCAGCACCCGGTAGGCCTCGCTGAGCACCCTTTCCTTGTCGGGCGAATGCAGCAGCGCTTCTTGGCACCACCAGAGATCGAAGCACTCGTCGGGGAAGTCCAGGGCATGAAAGTCGCCCTCGGCGAAGCGTACTCTGTCGGTCAGACCCGCCGCCTCGGTCAGTTCCCGGGCGCGCGCGAGCTGCTGCTCGGAGAGGTTGGTGGCTTCCACCCGGCCGCCGAAGCGATTCGCCAGGTAGCGCGACGCCGCGCCGACCCCGCAGGCGACCTCGAGGATCCGCGCCTCGGGACCGAGGGGGAGGTCCGCCGCCATGACCTCGGTCGAGCGGGCCTTGGCGGCGTCGAAGCTGTCGTCCGCCCCGCCGGAGAACAGCGCCAGGTGCTGGTACTCGCCGCCGATGCGCTCGAGCGCCTCCCGCAGGGCGTTGTCGTAGAACGACTTGGTGTCGGTCGGACCGCCGGCCGCGTCTTCCGCCATGGAGTCTTTCCCTAGGGTCGAAGCCCGCCCAGCTTGATACAGCGAGGTAGCGAAGGAAAGGCCGGCATGTCGCGGGCGGTCATCCGGCGGCGCCGGCTTCCTCCAGGATCCAGTCGCGGAATGCCGCCACCTTGGGCTGCTCGGCCGTCTCCACTGGACTGACGATGTAGTAGCCGAAATCGACCGGGTCGCAGAGGCTGAGCTCGAAGGGCCGGACCAGGCGTCCGGCGGCGAGGTCGTCTCCAGCCAGGACGCTGCCGGTCAGGACAACGCCCTGCCCGTCGATCGCCGCCTGGATCGCCAGGGTCTCCTGGTTGAAGGTCAAGCCGCGCGTCGGGTCGACGCCTTGGACCCCCGCCGCCAGCAGCCACATGCGCCAGTTCGGCGCCGAATCGTCCTCGGTCTGCCAGGAAACGTGAAGCAGCGTGTGGTGGCGCAGGTCCTCGGGCGCCCGCAGGGCGTTCGGGCCTTCGAGCAGCCGGGGGCTGCAGACCGGGGTGGACTCCTCGGTCAGCAGCGCGTCGGCGCGCAGGCCCGGATAGTTGCCGCGGCCGTAGCGCAGGCCGACATCGACCGCCTCGCGCGCGAAATCGACGGTGTGGTCCGTGGCGTCGATGCGGACCTCGTATTCGCCGTGCCGGGACCGGAAGCGGTCGAGGCGCGGGACCAGCCACTTGGCGCCGAACGAGGGTGCCACGCTGATCGTCAGCAGGTTGTCCGGCCGCGTGTTGGACAGGCGCTCCGCGGCCTCCGCCAGCCGGTCGAAGCCTTCGCGCAGGCCCGGCAGGGCGGCCTGGCCGGCGTCGGTCAACAGCAGGGCCCGGGTCAGGCGGCGGAACAGCTTGACCTGGAAATAATCTTCCAGGGCCTTGACCTGATGGCTGATCGCGGCCGGCGTGACGTTCAGCTCCTCGGCCGCCTTGGCGAAGCTTAGGTGGCGGGCCGCGGCCTCGAAAGCGCGCAGGGCATTGAGCGGCGGAAGACGGCGCATTCTCTCCTCATGAGATAGATTTTCTCATCTATACAGGAAGAAAAGCTCGTTTGTAAATAGTCGGGAAAATAGCGAAATTACCAACCAAGAGAGAACTTCAACGGCACGCGACCTCGGTTCAACAGGACAGCTTTTCTAAACGATAAGCCATCAAACCGAGCGGCCCCAGGCCCGAGACCGAAAGGAGAGAACCATGACGAGGACCCTGGCCAACATGATGCTGGTCCGCAGTCCGCTGACCAACGCCCCCTACTCGCCCGACAAGGCCGGCGACTTTCTGCTGCCGCGCTTGACCCTGGTGGCGGTCGATGCCCTGGCCGCCGTCGGCGAGCAGTTCGAACGCGCGGTGCACGCGATCGAGCGGCGCGGCAAGCGGCGCGAGGCGATCCGCGAGCTGCGGGCGCTCGACGACCGGATCCTGAGCGACATCGGGGTCCACCGCAGCCAGATCCCCGCCGTCGTCGACGCGGCGCTCGACCGGCAGGACGCCGACCCCTTTTCGGCCGCCCGCGTGAAGGGACACCTGCAGAGCTAGCCGATCTCCCTGTCGGCTGCCGATGAACGCCCCGGCGGGACCCCGCGCCGGGGCGTTCCTATTGCGGGAGCAGGAACGCCAACAGCTCGCCGTGTTGAGAATGATTTTTAATTGCAATATGGCTCGGCATCCGCGTAAGCTTGCAATTGCGAATCGTTCGCATCTTTTGATCAACCGCTTGGGGGATGTTGAAATGAGTTGCTCTGACAACAGCCCGGCAGTCGTTGCCCGCTGTCGATGCCTTGGAGCCCCGGCATGATCGTTCGATTTCTCGGCTGCGAATCCCTGATGCGCCTGCTCATGGCTGAGGCCATGACGACGCGGAGCCTTCGATATCGACGGCAGTATGCCGCGGGGGCCGCCGGGACCGGCGACTGCGAAACTGACCGCATGCAGTCGCCGGTGAGCGGCGCCGAAAAGTCCGCTCTTGTGTAGGTGCCCTAGGGTCCGGGCGGCGGCGCGAGGCCCAGTTCGCGCTGCTTCCTCTTGGAAAGCCCGAGCGACACGATGCGGTGCGACTCGCGCAGGTAGTCCCGCAGCTCACCGTCGGTAAGGCCCGGTTCGGCGTAGTGCTGGATCCACTTCATGCCGCGCGAGGCCAGATAGGGCGCCGGGCGTAGGCCGGGCTGCTCCTTGAGAATCTCGTAGGACAGCTCGCTGGTCTTGAAGGTGTAGCTCGGAACGCCGTCCTTCATGCCGCCGATGGCGAAGACCTTGCCGCCGACCTTCCAGACGTGGGAGCCGCCCCACTGGACCACGTGGGAGGTGGCGGGCAGGCGGCTGCAGAAGTCGTTGTACTCTTCCTGGGTCATCGCGGGTCAGCGCGCCGCGCCGGCGGCGATCAGCGCATCGATCTCGGCGGCACCGTAGCCGAACTCGGCCAGCACCTCCCGCGTGTGCTCGCCGTAGGTCGGCGCGCCCCGTGCCACCTTGCCCGGTGTCTCCGACAGCTTGATCGGCAGGCCGAGGGTCTCGACCGGGCCGAGGCGGCCGTGCGCGACCGTGGTGACCATCTCGCGAGCGCGGGTCTGGGGGTCGGCGTGCATGGCCGCAATGTCGAGCACGGGACCGGCCGGCACGCCGGCGGACTCCAGGAGCTCGAGCCAGGCCGCCGTGCCGCGGCGAAGGAACCGCGCTTCGAGCAGCGCGACCAGATCGGGGAGATGGGTCATGCGGGCTTCGTTGTCCGCGAAGCGCGGGTCGTCGGCCAGCTCGGGCGCCTCGATCACCTCCAGCAGACGCAGCCAGTTGGCCTGGTTCGCGGCGCCGATATTGATCCAGCCGTCCGCCGTCTTGAGTGCCTGGTAGGGCGCGTTGAGCGGATGAGCCGAGCCCATGGGTCCGGGCGCGCGCCCGGTCGCAAGCGCGATCGCCGACTGCCAGTAGGTGTGGACGATGCCGGCCTCGAACAGCGAGGTGTCGACCCGCTGGCCGCGCCCGCTGGCGGCCCGCTCGACCACGGCGGAAACCACGCCGAGCGCGCCCAGGATGCCCGCCGTGATGTCGGTCACCGGCGCGCCGACCTTGACCGGCGGCCGGTCCGGCCCCTCGCCGGTGATGCTCATGAGCCCGCTCATGCCTTGGGCGATCAGGTCGAAGCCGCCGCGCGCCGCGTAGGGGCCGCTGCGCCCGAAGCCGGAGATCTCGCAGTAGATCAGCCCGGGGTTCTCGGCGCTCAGGGCCTCGTAGCCGAGGCCGAGGCGTTCCATGGTGCCCTTGCGGTAGTTCTCGATCACCACGTCGGCGCGCGCCAGCAGGCGGCGCAGCACAGCTTTCCCCGCATCGGACTTGAGGTCGAGGGCGATGCCGCGCTTGTTGCGGTTCATCATCATGAAAGCCGCCGACTCGCCGGCGATCTCCGGCGGCAGGAAGCGCCGGGAGTCGTCGCCGCCGGGAACCTTCTCCACCTTGATCACGTCGGCGCCCAGGTCCGCCAGCATGAGGCCGCAGACCGGCCCGGCCATGATGTGGGCCAGCTCGACCACCGTGAGGCCTTTCAGCGGACCCTGCGCTTCACCCATCGTTACCTTCTCGACTCAACAACAAAGATTCTCACCACAGAGACACAGAGAGCACAGAGAAACAAACAATCGGGGATGCGCGCGAGCGCGCGAAGAAACTCATCTTTTGGTTCTCTGTGTCCTCTGTGTCTCTGTGGTGAATCCTTTGTTTTCCGTCACCGCCCCTTGAACTCGGGCTTGGTCTTTTCCAGGAAGGAACGGTAGCCGATCTGGAAGTCCTCGGTGTCGTAGCAGGCGTAGCCTTCCTCGAGCTCGGCCTCGCTGAGCGGCGCCGGATCGTCCAGGCGGGCCAGGAACTTCTTGTGCCAGCGCGCGACGAGGGGCGCGCCCTCGGCGATGCGGCCGGCCGTGGCGTAGGCCTCGGCCTCGACCTCGCCGTCGGCGACGACGCGGTTGACCAGGCCCATGTCCTTGGCCTCGGCGGCGCCGAAGACCCGACCCTCGAGCAGGATCTCGAGGGTCGCGGCGCGGCCGACCAGGCGCTTCAGACCGTCGATCTCGGGGTAGGCCATGACCAGGCCGAGGCGCTTGATCGGCACCCCGAAACGGCTCGACTCGCCGCAGACCCTGAGATCGCAGAGCGCCGCGATCTCCAGGCCGCCGCCGACGCAGATGCCCTCGATCAGGGCCACGGTCGGGTGCCGGCAGGTCTTGAGCGCGCCCAGGGCCCGGTTCAGCAGAACGCCGTAGGCGCGTGCCAGATCCGGCGTGGAGCGCTCGGCCTCGAACTCGCCGATGTCGTTGCCCGGCGAGAAGGCCTTGCCGCCGGCGCCGCGCAGCACGATGCAGCGCAGCGCGTCGTCCGCATCGAGTTCCTCCAGGACCTCGCCCAGGCGACCCCACATGCCCTTGGTCATGGCGTTCAGCTTTTCCGGGCGGTTCAGCGTGACGGTCGCGATCGGGCCGTCGCGCGTGACGAGGACGTGGTCGGACATGGCCGAGGGCTCCTGAAAGAGGTCAGCGGTAGAAGAAGTTTACCAGGCTCATGGGGATCGCCGGCAGATAGGTCACCATCATGAGAATCACGAAGAGCACCGAGACGAAATAGACGTTGACCTTGCTCACCTCCCAGATGTTCGCCTTGGCGATCGAGCAGGCGGTGATCAGGACGCTGGCGACCGGCGGGGTCTGCTGGCCGATGCCCAGGTTGAGCGTGACGACCAGGCCGAAGTGGACCGGATCGATGCCGACCGCGTTAACCAGCGGCATGACCACCGGCACGACCAGGATGATTGCCGCCGCCGAGTGCAGGAAGAGGCCGATCAGCAGGAAGAAGACGTTGAGCAGCGCCAGCACCGCGTACTTGTTGTCTGTCCATTCCAGGATCTTCACCGCCAGGGTCTGGGGCACCTGAAGCTCGGTCAGATAGACGCCGATCAAGGCCGAGGCCGCGACCAGCAACATGACGACGGCGGTCTGCAGGCCGCCCTCGACCACGGCTTCCTTGAGGAAAGCCCAGTTCAGCTCGCGGTATATGACCCCGCCGATCACCAGGGCGGCCAGAACGGCGAGGCCCGCGCCCTCGGTCGCGGTGACCAGGCCGCCGAAGATCCCGCCCAGGATGATGACCGGCAGGACCAGGGCCCAGGCCGCCTCCTTGAAGGTGATCCAGAGCCTGGAGAGCTGGAACACCTCCTCGACCGGCCAGTTCTGGCGCCGCGCCATCCAGTAGGAGACGCCCATCAGGCCCAGGCCGCCGAGCACACCCGGGATCACGCCGGCGACGAAGAGCTGGACGATCGAGGAGTCCGACATGACGCCGTAGAGGATCATCGGGATCGACGGCGGGATGATGACCGCGAGGGTCGCCGAGGAAGAGGTTACGGCGGCCGCGAAGGCCTTGGGGAAGCCGCGCCGCTTCATCGCCGGGATCAGTATCGAGCCGGTCGCCGCCACGTCGGCCACCGCCGAGCCGGAAATCTCGGCGAAGAACATGGAGACGCCGATGTTGACGATGGCGAGCCCGCCCCTGATGAAGCCGAGCAGGGCCGAGGCGAAGGCGATCAGCCGGCGCGAAATGCCCGAGGAGTTCATGATCGCGCCGGCGAGGATGAACATTGGGATCGCCAGCAGCGGAAACTTGGTCGCGCCGTCGAACATGACCAGCGCCACGTTGGGCAGAATATCGACGCCCTGGGTGGTGACCATGGCGACCACCGCGACGATGCCGAGGGCGACCGCGATGGGCACGTCGATCAGGATAAGGGCGAAGAGGCCCAGCATCATGAGGATAAGAATCACGGCCGCGGTCCTCCCTGATCTTCCTCTTCCTCGACGATCTCCGGATGCTCCTCGGAGATGCCGAGCCGCATGTGCCGCCAGTGCTCCGGCAGACTGAGCGCCTCGGCGATCATGAAGAGGACGGCGCCGATCGGGATAACCGACTGGGTGATCTGCACCGAGACCTCGGGCAGGCTGACCAGGGTGTCGCCCTCGAGCACCTGGAGCACGACCCAGCCGGTCCAGGCCATCAGGAGGAAGAAGAAGAACACGGCGACCTCCGCCACCGCGACCAGGACCATGCGCCACGGCAGGGGCACGGCGAGCACCAGCCCGTCGAAGCCGATGTGGCCGCGCTTCAGGGCGGCGAGCGCGGCGCCGTAGTAAGTCACCCAGGCCAGCATGATCGAGGCGACCTCGTCATACCAGGCGAGCGAGGCGCCGGCCTTGCGGTAGATGACCGCGACCACGACGACCGCGGTCAACGCCACCATGAGGACGATCAGGACCGACTCGAGCAGCTTCTCGAGGAGCCGGCGCAGGGTGTCGAAGGTGGCGGCCAAGGCAGGTCTCCGCCGGCCCGCGGGTATGGCGTCGCGGACCGTTTCAGGGCAGGTCTGCTGCGGTTGAGAGGCGACGCCCGCCCCTCGACAGGGGCGGGCGCGCGGTCACGTCAGTTCCCGAGGCTGATCGCCTTGTCGACCATTTCCTGGCCGCCCGGGACCGTATCGGAGAACTCCTGGTAGATGCCCTTGCTGGCCGCGACGAAGGCGGCCTTGTCGGGCTCGTTCACCTGCATGCCGCCGGCCTTCAGCTTGCCGAGCAGGTCGCTCTCCATCTTGGCGGCGGTCTCGTAGACGTAGGCCTGGGTCTCCTTCGCGGTCTGCTCCAGCACCTCGCGCACGTCGGCCGGCAGGCTCTCCCACTTGGACTTGCCGACGGCGACGTAGGCCGGCGTATAGACGTGGCCAGAGAGCGAGAGATACTTCTGCACCTCCTGGAACTTGGCGCTGTAGATCTGGGCGAAGGGGTTCTCCTGGCCGTCAATGACGCCGGTCTTGAGCGCGGTGAAGACCTCGGAGAAGGACATGGGCGTCGGGTTCGCGCCGTAGGACTTGAACATCTTGACCCGCCAGGCGCCCTTCGGCGTGCGCAGCTTGATGCCCTGGAGGTCATCGGGCTTGGTGATCGGGCGCTCGTTGTTGGTGATGTGGCGGAAGCCGTTCTCCCAGACCGCCAGGATCTTGTAGCCCTTGGCCTCTGCGGCCGGCGCGAGCTTGGCCCAGAAGATCTCCTTCTCGATCTTGCTCATGTGGCCGCGGTTCTTGACCAGATAGGGCATCTCGAAGAGCCCGAACTCGTCGGCCACGGTCGACATGACGGTCGACGGCAGCGCGAAGTTCACCGTGCCGAGCTTGAGCTTCTGCAGCAGCTCCTTGTCCTTGCCGAGCTGGCTGGAGCCGAAGGTGACGACCTTCGCCTTGCCCGCCAGCTTCTCGTTGGCGCGCTTGGCGAACTCGTTGACCGAGGCCTCGAACAAGGAACCCGGGGCCCCGACGTGGCCGAACTTGAGCTCCATCTCGGCGGCCAGGGCCTGGCCGAAGAAGGCGGTGGCGACGACCGCCGCCGTGGAAAGTTTGAATAGCTTCATCAGCGACCTCCCTGTCGGACCTCACGGGTCCGTTCTCTTGATTGGTTCAGCCGCCCCGACGCCCCGCCCTCACCCGGCGCGGCGGGCCGGCACGATCAGGACGCGAGACTTTGCGCCGGCGCTGCGTCCTCCGATTCGCCGGCGAGGAAATCGATTGCGGCCTGGACTCCGCCGCTCTGGTGCGGCACGCCCGCCGCCTTCAGGCCCATCTCGATGCCCGACAGCGTGCCCGCGAGCATGAGATCGTTGAAGTCGCCGAGGTGGCCGATCCGGAACACCTTGCCCTGAACCTTGCCGAGGCCGTTGCCCAGCGAGAGGTCGAAGCGCTCCAGCACGACCTTGCGGAAGGCGTCGGCGTCGTGTCCGGCCGGCATGAGCACGGCGGTCAGCGAGTTGCTGAACTCGCGCTGGTCGACGCAGAGCAGCTCCAGGCCCCAGGCCCTGACGGCGCGCCGCGTCGCCTCCGCGAAGCGGGCGTGGCGCGCAAAGACCCGCTCGAGCCCCTCTTCCTCGAGCATCAGGATCGCCTCGCGCAGCCCGTAGAGCAGGTTGGTGCCCGGCGTGTAGGGAAAGTAACCCTTGTCGTTGACCGCCAGCATGTCCTGCCAGTCCCAGTAGCTGCGCGGCAGGCGGGCCTGCCCGCCAGCCTTCAGGGCCCTGTCCGACACGGCGTTGAAGCTGAGGCCGGGCGGCAGCATCAGTCCCTTCTGGGAGCCGGCCACGGTAACGTCGACGCCCCATGCGTCGTGGCGGTAGTCGATCGAGGCCAGGGAGGAGATGGTGTCGACCATGAAGAGCGCCGGGTGGCCAGCCCGGTCGATCGCCTGGCGCAGGTCGGCGATGCGCGACGCCACGCCGGTCGAGGTCTCGTTGTGGACCACGCAGACCGCCTTGATCGCGCGCTCGCCGTCGGCCCGGAGGCGTTCCTCGAGCACCTCGGGGTCGGCGCCGCGCCGCCAGTCGCCGGGCACGAAGTCGACGGTCAGGCCGAGCCGCTCGGCGAGGCGCTGCCACAGGCTCGCGAACTGGCCGGTCTCGAACATGAGCACGCGGTCGCCGGGCGACAGCGTGTTGACCAGGGCGGCTTCCCAGGCACCGGTGCCGGAGGCCGGGAAGATGACCACCGGCCCCTCGGTCTGGAAGATGCCCTTGAGGCCGGCCAGCACCTCGCGTCCGAGAGCGCCGAACGCGGGGCCGCGATGGTCGATCGTCGGCTGCGCCATGGCGTGGAGGATGCGGTCGGGGACGTTGGTCGGCCCCGGGATCTGGAGAAAATGGCGGCCGCTCCGGTGCGACATCATCGGTCCTTTCATCGCCCTCGGCGGGCCGCGCCCGCAGGTTCGTCGAGGTGCGAATTTGCATGCAATTTACCCTGGCGTCAACACCACGGCGCGAAGCAAGCGACAAACCGCCTAATTTCGTGGATTCCGGAGGACCGGTTCGACGTGTGACTTTGCATTTTGAATGCAAAACTGCTATGTCGGGTTCCTTAGGCAATGAGCACAGGCCGCAGCCCGATCATGACCCAGCAATCCCCAGCCCTCGAACCTGGAGACGGAGCCCTCAGGGCCCGCCTGGCGCGGGAGATCGAGGGCGAGGTCCTGTTCGACGCCTTCAGCCGCGGGCGCTACAGCACGGACGCCTCGATCTACCAGATCGAGCCGCTCGGCGTCGTGATCCCGGCCGGCGTCGAGGACGTGGTCAGGACCATCGAGATCGCCGGCGAGGCCGGGGCCCCGATCCTGGCGCGCGGCGGCGGCACGTCGCAGTGCGGACAGACCGTCGGCCGGGCGATCGTGGTCGACGTCAGCAAGCACCTGAACAAGGTGGTCGGCTTCGACGCCGAGAAACGGCGGGTGACCGTGCAGCCCGGCATGGTGCTGGACCGGCTGAACGCCTTCCTCAAGCCCCACGGCCTGATGTTCCCGGTGGACATCTCGACCGGCAGCCGGGCCACGCTGGGCGGCATGGCGGGCAACAACTCCTGCGGCGCCCGTTCGCTGCGCTACGGCACCATGCGCGACAACGTGCGGGCGATCGAGGCGGTCATCGGCGACGGCGGCGTCCACACCTTCGGCAGGCTGGGCAACGGGCACGGCGGCGCCGCGCCGCCCTCCGCGCCTCCTGCGGCGCTGACCGAACGGCTGCTCGCCCTCGGCCGGCGCGAGGCCGGCGAGATCAACCGGCGCTTTCCCAAGCTGATGCGCCGGGTCGGCGGCTACAACATCGATACCCTGGCCGGCAACGAGCCAGCCAACCTGGCCCACCTCCTGGTCGGCTCAGAGGGCACGCTCGGCTTCACCACGGCGATTGAGCTCGATCTCCAGCCGATCCCCGAGAACAAGGTGCTGGGCGTCTGCCACTTCCCGACCTTCTACGAGGCCATGGACGCGACCCGCCACCTGGTGGCCCTGGATCCGAGCGCGGTCGAGCTGGCGGACCGCACCATGATCGACCTGGCGCGCGACATCCCGCTCTACCGAAGCACCATCGAGGCCTTCGTCAGGGGCGAACCGGCGGCGCTGCTGCTGGTCGAGTTCGCGGGCGAGGACCTTGCGGCGCAGCAGCGCAAGCTCAAGGACCTGGTCGCCCTGATGGCCGAGCTGGGGTTCCCCAACGCCGTGGTCGAGGCGACCGAGCCGAGCTTCCAGCAGGCGGTCTGGGAAGTGCGCAAGGCCGGCCTCAACATCATGATGTCCATGAAGGGCGACGGCAAACCGGTCTCCTTCATCGAGGACTGCGCGGTCGCCCTGGAAGACCTCGCGGAGTACACCGACCGCCTGACCCAGGTGTTCCACAAGCACGGCACGGAAGGCACCTGGTACGCCCACGCCTCGGTCGGCTGCCTGCACGTGCGGCCCATCCTCAACATGAAGCAGGAGGCCGACGTCAGGAAGATGCGCGCCATCGCCGAGGAAGCCTTCGCCATGGTGCGCGAGTACAAGGGCTCCCACTCGGGCGAGCACGGCGACGGCCTGGTGCGCTCGGAGTTCCACGGCGCCATGTTCGGCGACCGCATGGTCCAGGCCTTCAAGGAGGTCAAGCAGGCCTTCGACCCCAAGGGCCTGATGAACCCGGGCAAGATCGTCGATCCGCCGAAGATGGACGACCGCAGCCTGTTCCGCTTCAAGCCGGGCTACCGCACCGAGGCGCCGGCGCCGGCGCTCGACTGGTCGGCCTGGGGCGGCTTCGCCGGCGCGGTCGAGATGTGCAACAACAACGGCGCCTGCCGCAAGCGCGACGCCGCGGTGATGTGCCCCTCCTACCGGGTGACCGGCGACGAGCAGCACGTCACGCGCGGCCGGGCCAACAGCCTGCGCCTCGCCCTCTCCGGACAGCTCGGGCCCGGCGCCCTGACCAGCCCGGAGATGGCCGAGGCGATGAAGCTCTGCGTCGGCTGCAAGGGCTGCAAGCGGGAATGCCCGACCGGCGTCGACATGGCGCGCATGAAGGTCGAGTTCCTGCATCACTACAACCGCGAGCACGGCCTCTCCCTGCGCGACAGGCTGGTCGCCCACCTGCCGCGCTACGCGCGGCTGGCGGCGGCCCTGGCGCCGCTCTCCAACCTGCGGGATAAGGTTCCTGGACTGGCCGGCCTGAGCGAGAAGGCCCTGGGGCTGAGCGCCCGCCGCCGCCTGCCCCGCTGGCGCCGCGACGTCTTCGACGCGCCGGCGGAAAGCGGCGCGGAAGGCGGGCCGGAGGTCGTGCTGCTGGCCGACACCTTCAACCGCTATTTCGAGCCGGACAACCTGCGCGCCGCCCAGAAGGTGCTCACCGCCGCCGGCTACCGGCTGCACGCGCCTCGGCCGCTCGACGGCGGCCGGCCGCTCTGCTGCGGACGCACCTACCTGGCCGCGGGCCTGGTCGAGGAGGCGCGCCGCGAGGCCCGGCGCACCGCCGCGGCGCTGGCGCCCCTGGTCGCCCGCGGACTGCCCGTGGTCGGCCTCGAGCCCTCCTGCCTGCTGACCCTGCGCGACGAGTTCATGGCCCTGCTGCCGGGCGCCGAGACCGAGGCCCTGGCCGGCTCGGCGCTGCTGTTCGAGGAGTTCCTTGCCGCCGAGGCCGACCGGGGGCGCCTCGCGCTCGAGCTCGGGCCCTTGGGCAAGTCCCGCGCCATGCTTCACGGCCATTGCCACCAGAAGGCCTTCGGGGCCATGGGCGCGGTCGAGAAGGTGCTCGGTCTGATCCCCGAGCTCGACGTCGAGACGGTGGCGTCGAGCTGTTGCGGCATGGCGGGCGCCTTCGGCTACGGCGCGGAGACCTACGAGGTCTCGATGAAGATGGCGGAGCTGTCGCTGCTGCCGGCCCTGCGGGAGGCCGGTGACGACGCTCTCTGGGTCGCCGACGGCACCTCCTGCCGGCATCAGGTCGCGGATGCCCTGGGGCGCGAACCGCTGCACGTCGCCCGGGTGCTGGCCGACGCCCTGAAAGAAGAGAGCCGGGAGGCCGCGCAATGATGCCGCCCGAAGCCGCACGCGCCGAACAACCCAGTCCCGACGCCGGGCCGATCGCCCGCCCCTCGCTGCACGACCAGCTGACCGGCCGCCTGCGCACGCTGATCGTCGAGGGCGAGCTGGCCCCTGGCACGCGGGTGCCGGAGCGCGAGCTCTGCGACCGCTTCCAGGTCTCGCGCACGCCGCTCCGGGAAGCGCTCAAGGTGCTCGCCTCCGAGGGCCTCCTGGAGCTGGCGCCGAACCGGGGCGCCAGGGTCGCCCAGCTGACCGTGGAGGCGGTCGAGGAGCTCTTTCCCGTCATGGGGGCGCTCGAGGCCCTGGCCGGAGAACTGGCCGCCCAACGCATCACGACCGAGGGGCTCGCCGAGGTCCGGGCGCTGCACTATCAGATGGTGCTGCACTACGAACGCGGAGAGCTCGCGCCCTATTTCCGGCTGAACCAGCAGATCCACGAGAGGATCCTCGACTGGGCCGGCAATCCGACCCTGGTGACGCTCTACCGGGGACTCGCCGGGCGTATCCGGCGCGCCCGCTACGTCGCCAACATGTCGCGGGACCGCTGGGCTGCGGCGGTCGCCGAGCACGAGGAGATCCTGCGTGCGCTCGAGGCGCGGGACGGCGTCGCGCTCGCCCAGGTGCTCAAGCGGCACCTGCGCAACAAGTGCGAGACGGTGATCGAGGCGCTGCAGAGCGAAGCGGCGCCGAACGGAGGCGGCCCCGGCTGAGCCTCCACCGGAGACAAGCCAAGGAAAGGGACCGCCCCATGGACTACCGCCCGCTCGGACGAAGCGGCCTGATGGTCTCGCCGATCTGCCTCGGCACCATGATGTTCGGCGACCGCACCGACGAGCCCGAGGCCGAGCGCATCGTCGCGTCGGCCCGGGATGCCGGCGTCAACTTCATCGACACGGCCGACGTCTACAGCCGCGGCGCCTCGGAGGCCATGGTCGGCCGCCTGATCGCGCAGGACCGCGACCGCTGGGTGCTGGCGACCAAGGTCGGCAATCCCATGAGCGGCCGGCCGAACGAGAGCGGACTCGGCCGCAAGTGGGTGCTCCAGGCGATCGACGATTCCCTGCGCCGCCTGAACACGGACTACGTCGACGTCTACTACCTGCACCTCGACGTGCCCGACGTACCGCTGGATGAGACCCTGGCGGCGGTCGGCGACGTCCTGCGGGCGGGCAAGGCGCGGTTCTACGGACTCAGCAACTACCGCGGCTGGCGCATCGCCGAGGTCGTCCACCGGGCGGCGGCGCTGGGCCTGCCGAAACCCGTGGTCTGCCAGCCCTACTACAACGCCATGGACCGGCAGCCGGAGGTCGAGATCCTGCCGGCCTGCGGCCATCACGGGATCGGCGTCGTGCCCTACAGCCCCCTGGCCCGCGGCGTGCTGACCGGCAAGTACCAGCCCGACCAAAGCCCCCCGCCGGAAACCCGGGCGGGCCGGGGCGACGAAAGGATCATGGAGACCGAGTTCCGGCGCGAATCCCTGGTGATCGCACAGCAGATCAGGGCCCGCGCCGAAGCGAAGGGCGTTACCGCGGGCCAGTGGGCCTTCAACTGGGTGCTGGCCAATCCGCTGGTCACCGCCGTCTTGGCCGGACCGCGCACCCTCGGGCAGTGGCAGGAGTATCTGGGCGCGATCGGCCAGGCCTGGTCGTCCGAGGACGAAGCCTTCCTCGACGCCCTGGTCGCGCCGGGACATCCCTCGACCCCCGGCTACAGCGACCCGAAGTACGCCATCACCGGCCGGCCGGCTGCCGTTTCCGGAAGCCCGGTTTTTTATTAAGCTTAATTGAAGTAATTCTTACGCAATCTATTTCTTCTTGATTTTTACTTTTGATTGAAATACAGTTCTGGAAATTATTCGAAGTTATTCTTTAGTTTTTGATGGTTGCACGGTGAAGGGTTCGGATTAGCGGCGAGGAACCGCTCCGATTGGTAGCTAAAGGCAGTTAACGCCTTTCTGGAGCGGCCCGTTATTTTCAGGGGCAATATAGATACAGAGGCGTTTCGTCCCTCGGGACGGACGCCTCTCACTTTATCTGCATCACGCGGCTCAGCGGCCAGTCCGGCGACACCAGCGGGATCTCGCGCCTGTAGGGCACATCCGCCGACGACGGCTGATCGGTTTCCCGGGCGTGCAGGTGGCCGCTGTAGACCGCGGCCGCGATGGTCGAAGGCGCCAGGCAGTCGCCGATCCGGGAGACCGAGGTGATCCCCGCCGCCGCGAGCGCGCCGGGATCGCCGGCCAGCTCGTGGTAGAGCGCATCGTCGGGCAGGCGCGACGTCACCATGACGACCGCCGCCGCGGGCCGGGTCTCGCGCCGGTCCGTGAAAGTGCAGGCCAGCTCCACCGCGCCGTCTTGGACCGACGCCAGGTTGCGGTGCGCCGCGATCTCCACGCCGGACTCCAGAAGGCCGGTCTGGATCCGCCGCTGCTCCAGCGTGTTGTGGGTCCAGCTCGACGCCTCGGCGGCCGGCGTTGCCAGCGTGACCGCCTCCCCGCGCCGGCGCAGCAGTTCCGCCAGCACGCCGCCCAGATAGAAGTGATCGTCGTCGAAGACGACGACCGGGCCCTCGATCTCCCGGCCGGCCATGACGTCGTCGGGGCTGAACACCCAGGGCTTGTCGCTGCCCGGAATCGGCCGGTGGTTTTCCCGCCCGACGCCGTCCCGGCGCCACTCAGCGCCGGTCGCCAGCACGACCTGCTCGAACCCGAACTCGCGCACCATGGAGGCGTCGAGGGCGCTGTCCAGATAGACCTCGACGTTGGCCATGCGCTGGATCTGACCGACCCGGTAGTCGCGAACCCGGCCCCAGGCCGAGAGGCCGGGCAGGCGGCATTCCCGGTCGACCCGGCCGCCCAGCGTCTTGCCGGCCTCCGCCAGGATCACCCGGTAGCCGCGCTGGCCCAGGGCACGCGCGCACTCGAGTCCGGCAGGCCCGGCGCCGACCACCAGGATCTGGGCGTCCGAGCCCTTGGCCGGGATGACCTCGGGGTGCCAGCCCCGGCGCCACTCCTCGCCCTTGGTCGGGTTCTGGGTGCAGCGGATCGGCACGGCGTTGAAGTCGCCCGAGACGCAGATATTGCAGCCGATGCACTCGCGAATATCCTCGAGCCGGCCTTCCTCGATCTTCTTGGGCAGGAAGGGGTCGGCGATGGAGGGCCGGGCCGCGCCGATCAGATCGAGCACGCCGCGCTTGATCTGCGACACCATGGCGTCGGGCGAGGTGAAGCGGCCGACGCCGACCACCGGCTTGCCGGTGACCTGCTTGACGAAGGCGATCTGCGCCTCCTGGAAGCCCTCCTCGGCGAAGCGCGAGGTGACGGAATCGTTGGCCCAGTTGGCGACGTTGACGTCCCAGAGGTCCGGCAGGTCGGCCAGCAGCTCGACCACTTCCCGGCCCTCGGCGTCGCTGGCGATCCCTTCGTCGCCGAGCAGCTCGTCGACGGCGAAGCGCACCGCCACGGCGCAGCGGTCGCCGATGGCCTCCTTGGTGTCCTCGATCATCTCGCGCATCAGGCGCGCGCGATTCTCAAGGCTGCCGCCGTACTCGTCGGTCCGCTGGTTGTGCCGGCGCGAGATGAAGTGCATGGGAATACCCAGGTCGTGGCCGGCGTAGACGTAGACGATATCGAAGCCGGCCTCGCGCGCCCGGAGCGCCGCTTCCCGGTGCCAGCGCCGCAGGTCGCGGATATCGCTCTTGTCCATGGTGCGGGCCTGCACCGGGTCGTAGGTCTCGACCGGCCGGCCGGTGGGAGCGAGCGGCGGCACGCGCGAGTAGCGGTTGGGCGAGCTGTAGCCGTTGTGGCAGAGCTCGATGGCGGCGAGTGCGCCGTACTCGTGGATCGCCTCGGCGCTGCGGGCAATGCCCGGCACGTCGTCCCGGTCCCAGAAGCGGCCCTCGGCGTAGGGCGAAATGTCGGAGGTGTGGTGGATCTCGACCTCTTCTGTCGAGACCACGGCCCAGCCGCCCTGGGCCTTGACCCCGCGCATCGCCGCCGCCGAGCTCGGGTGGACCCGGCCCATGCCGTTGCAGTGGGGCACCTGGTAGAAGCGGTTGCGCGCCGTGACCGGCCCGATCGCGACCGGTTCGAAGAGGATGTCGTAGCGCGGGTCTCGGGTCGTGGTCACGGGCAGCCTCCGGCCGATAGGGTGCCCGATCTTCCTACGCTGTCATGGCCTTAGCAAGAGATGCCGGCGCCGGCGGCGTTCCCGGCTTGCCTTGCGGAGCGGCCCGGGCTATCGGGCTTCGTCGGACGGCCGCAAAAGGGGAGTGGGCGCGATGAGCTCGAGCACGCGATCGATCGCGACCCTGCTGGTCGGGGCGGGCGGCCTCTTTCTCGGCTACGGCCTGCTGATGACGCTCATTCCCATCCGGGCGCAGCTCGAGGGCTTCTCCACACTCTGGATCGGCCTCATGGGCACGGCCAACTTCGCCGGCTTCGCCGTCGGCTGCCTGCTCGGCCCCCTGGCGGTCAAGACGGTCGGCCATATCCGCTGCTTCGCCGGCTTCGCGGCGCTGCTGGCGGCCACCGTCCTGATCCATCCCCTGGCGGTCGACCCGGTCGCCTGGGCGGCCCTGCGCGGGCTGACCGGTCTCTGCCTCGCGGTGCTCTACATGGTTGTCGAGAGCTGGCTGAACGACCAGGCGAGCAACGAAGTGCGCGGCCAGGTGCTGTCGATCTACATCATCGTCACCAACGTGGTGACCATGGCGGGGCAGCTCGCCGTCAACGTCTACGACCCCCTCGAGCCGTCGCTCTTCATCCTCACCGCCGTGGTGATCTCGCTCGCCCTGGTGCCGATCGCCCTGACCGACACGCCGGCGC
Source organism: Kiloniellales bacterium (assembly GCA_030064845.1). Lineage (NCBI taxonomy): Bacteria > Pseudomonadati > Pseudomonadota > Alphaproteobacteria > Rhodospirillales > Kiloniellales bacterium. Next base: position 8,932 of record JASJEC010000034.1, on the reverse strand, counting down.
CGCGGCCGATCGCCAGCGCCAAGCTGCGCATCGTCGCCCTGTTCCGACTCTCTCCGACCGGCGCCATCGGCTGCCTGGCCATCGGGGCGATCGACGGCGCCTTCTGGACCCTGGGTCCGGTCTTCGCCCAGGGCCGCGGGTTCGACGTCTCGGAGGTCACCTTCTTCATGGCCGCCTTCCTGGTCGGCGGGACGATCTCCCAGTGGCCCCTGGGGCGTCTCTCTGACCGACTCGACCGCCGCATCCTCATCGCGTTCTGCAGTCTCGGCACCGTGGCGACCGGCCTGACGCTGGCCTGGCTCGAACCGGCCAGCCACCTGACCGACTTCGCCCTGGCCTGCCTGCACGGGGCCTTCATGATCCCGCTCTACGCGCTGCTGCTGGCCCACGCCAATGACTACGCGCCGGCCGAGGCGCTGGTCGAGACCTCGAGCGGGCTTCTGCTGCTCTACGCCATGGGCGCGGTCGCCGGGCCGCTTGTCTTCGGCGCCGCGATGGAGGCGACCGAACCGGGCAGCCTGTTCCTGATCATGGCGGGGATCCTCGGCCTCTTCGCGCTCTACATCGGCTACCGGATGCTGCGGCGACCTCTGGCCAAGGCGGTCGAGCGGGTCACCTTCGTGCCTGTGCCCAAGACCAGCCCCTCGGTCTACGAGTTGGAAACCGACGAGTCGTAAGGGATCAGGGCCGCACTTCGAGCGCGGCCAGGGCCGTCTCGCGGACCGCCGGATCGAGGTCCGCCGCGCCGATCTCGAGCGCGAAGGCGGCCTCCTCGCCCGGCAGCTTGGCGAGCGCCGCCACGGCGTCGCGACGGATCGCCGGGTCGGTCTCGTCGAGCAGGACGTCGCGCAGCGCTTCCACCGCGTCCTCTCCGCCGCGCAGGCCCAGCACGCGCACGGCCTCGGCGCGGACCATGGCCGCCTCGTCGCCCAGGGCCTCGATGACCGCGGCCTGCGCGGCCACGCCCTCGATCTTCGCCAGGGCGCGCAGGGCCTGCGCGCGCACCGAGGCGTTGCGGTCCCCGAGCGCGAAGGCCAGGGCCGGCACCGCCTCGTCGCGTCCGGCGGACCCCAGGCCCATGACCGCCATGCGGCGCAGCATGGGATCCTGCTCCAGCGAGAGAACCAGGCCGAGGTCCTTCAAGGCGGGCATGTCGCCGCGCTTTCCAAGCCGGCGGATCGTCCGAAGCCGCCCGATCCGGTCGGGGCGCGTCACGTCGCCGTAGATGCGGTCGAGGGTGAAGGCCGGCCTGTCGTGCTCGATGGCGACGATCGGCGCGGCGTAGGCCACGTCGACCAGCACGGTGCTCACGTCCCTGGAATCATGCATGATCACCAGGCTGTTGCGTCCGACCAGCCGGCGGATACCGGTTTCCAGGGGAACGCCGTCGAGGCTGAGCGTGACCGGGGTGTCGACCTCGCCACGGAAGCGCAGCGTGAAGTCCGCCTGCTCGGCGACCGCGCGCAGCACGCGGGCCAGCGCCGCCTCGCGCGCTTCCAGGCTGAGCAGGCCCTGATCGACCGTCACGTCGAACTGCCGTGCGCCGCCGGATTCCGGCTGCGGGGCGGCCTGGACGCTGAACGCGGGCGCCACCACGAGCCAGAGCGCCGACAGCGCCGCGGCGCCGCGCGCGGCGCGGCGGGATCGAACGGCGATGCAGTGGGGTTGCCCCTTCATGGCGCACCTCGGGCTTGAGCCAGACTTGGTGCCATAGGCGGCTTAAGGAAGCCCTAAGTCAGAATGTTGACCAAGACCGCAGCGGTCCGCGCCGCCGGTCAGGTCCCGACCTGCAGCGTCGCGGTCAGGCGCCGGAGCGCCGCGATGACGCTGAGCGGCGTCAGTCGGCCGGTGCGCGGGTTCTCTTCGGACGGCACGTTCTCGATGGTCATCTCGAAGCGCGCCGCTTCGGCTTCCACTGTCACCGTGTGGGTGTTCCGGCTGATCCCCGGATCGGCCCAGATCTCCAGGGTGGTGCGCTCCGGCCCGATCCCGGCCAGCGCCAGGGCCACGGCTACGTTGAGGTTGGCGGGAAAGCCCTTGGCCGCCTCGTAGGCATTGCCGGCAAAGAGCTTCCGGGGCTTCTGCAGTCCTTCGAGGGAAATGCCGTGCTGTTCCAGGTACGGCGCGCCGACCAGGCCCGTCGGCGGTTTCCGGCTGAGCAGGGTGACCCGCGCGACCTCGCCCTCCGCCGCCGCGCGCACCGCGTCGAGCCCCAGAAGCGCGCCGGTCGGAATGACGATCCGGGCGCCGGTCTCTTTGGCGCGCTCGACCAGGTCCATGTGCGCGAGCAGCGCGCCGCAGCTCAAGGTCATGAGCGTGCGCCCGGCCTCGACCACCGCGCCGGCCAGCTCGGCGAAGACCGCGGCCGGCGCGCATTCGACGACCACGTCGGCGGCGCCGGACAGCTCCGACAGCGGCAGCACCGGCACCGACCTTCGGAAACCCGCCATCTTGGCCTCGGCCCCGGCACGGTCCCGCGCCGAGACCCCCGTCAGGGTGAGGCCTGGTATCCCCTCATCGAGCTTCCGCACCACCGGCAGGCCGATCGCCCCCAGCCCGGCAACCGCCACTGTGATCACCGCTTCATCCTCACCATGCTGCCAACAAAGAAGGTCTCACCACAGAGACACAGAGGACACCGAGAAACAACAAGAGGGTTTTCGCGCGCTCGCGCGCAACAAAGTCTTTGGTTCTCCGCGATCTCTGTGTCTCTGTGGTGAGACTTTTTTTCATCTGGTGAAAGGGGCTCAGCGGCATGCCCGTCGACGCAGCAACCTTCCGCGCGGCCCTCGGCCGTTTTCCGACCGGGGTGACGGTCGTCACCTCGACCGCGCCGGACGGCCGCAGGATCGGCATCACGGTCAGCTCCTTCGCCTCAGTGTCGCTGGAGCCGCCGCTGGTCCTCTTCTGCCTCGGAACCGACAACCCGGACCTGGCGGACCTCCAGGCCGCCGGCCGCTTCGCGGTCAACCTTCTGGCGGAAGACCAGAGCGACCTCTCCAACACCTTCGCCCAGGTGAGCAACGACAAGTGGCGGGGTATCGAAACGAACTCCGGGGACGGCGCCTGCCCGCGTCTCGCGGGAACGCTCGCGGTTCTGGATTGCCGCCTGGCCGACGCCTTTCCCGGCGGCGACCACGTGATCGTCACCGGCCAGGTCGAGGCGATCGAGCTCGGCTCGGAGGACCCGCCCCTGGTGTACTTCCGCGGCGCCTATCGCCGACTGGCAGAGAGCTAGCCCCGCCGTGACAAGACCACGGGCCCGCCCCAATGCGGACGGCTTTTCCGCGTCCACTGAGGCATGGACAAGCAACGCAAGGACATGCCCTACGGACAGCTAGCCCGGCGGCGAACCTGCCTGATGTGCCGAGAGACCTTTTCGTCGGAGGGCGCACACCACCGGATCTGCGACCGCTGCAAGGCGTCGCGGGCCTGGCGGGACGGCTGACGAAGCCGAAGCTCAGCCACCGTCGCGCAGGCCCATGAGGGCGCAGATGCCGTCGAGCTCGGCGTGGTCGAGGCTGACGGCGGCGGCGGCGCGGGCCGGGGGCTTGCCCCGGTAGGCCACACCCAGACCGGCCGCCTCGAGCATGGCGGCGTCGTTCGCGCCGTCCCCGACCGTGCAGGCGGCCTCCGGGCCGAGCTGCCGCTCGGTGCAGAGCTCCTCGAGCGCGATGCGCTTGGCGTCCCGGTCGAGCAGCGGCTCCTGGACGCGCCCGGTCAGCGCGCCGTCAACGACCTCCAGGCGATTGGCGAAGACCTGGTCGAAGCCGCAGGTCTCGGCGATCGGCTCGGCGAAACAGGTGAAGCCGCCGGAGACCAGCGCCGTGTGGATGCCCCGCTCGCGCAGCCCCTTGACCAGCGCCGCCGCGCCGGGATTAAGGGTCATGCGGTCGGCTACCTGGTCGAGCAGCGAGGCGGGCTGGCCCGCGAAGAGGGCGACCCGTTCCTCCAGAGCCGCCCGGAAGTCGAGCTCGCCCGCCATGGCTCGGGCGGTCACGGCCGCGACCGCCTCGCGCCGGCCGATCATGTCCGCCATCTCGTCCAGCATCTCCTGGCCGATGATCGTCGACTCCATGTCGGCCAGGAGCAGGGCCTTGCGCCGGCCGGCCGGCAGCTGCACGTGGAAATCCACCGCCTGTCCCGCGAGGCTCCGTCCGGCCAGGTCGCGCGCCGCGTCGAGCGCGACACCCTCGAAGGTCAGGTCGCAGGCGCGGCCGGGCTGCAGCCAGTCGGGGCGGCCGAGCGCGGCGCCGGCCTCGGTCAGCGCCCAGGAGAGGTCGGAGAGCGCGTCGGACAAGGGGCCTTGAGCGCCGGGTGCGGCGAGGAGGGTGACGACAAGAGACATCGGCCGGCCTATAGATGGGGCGGAGAGTTCCGCGCACGCGCCCGAAACCGGTCAAGAATAGCTTTGTTGAGCGCAGCAGCAAAACCGGCGAAACCGCCGGTCGTCATCGTGACCGGGCCAACCGCGAGCGGCAAGTCCGCCCTCGCCCTGGCGGCGGCCCGCGTCTTCGGCGGCACGGTGATCAACGCCGACGCCATGCAGGTCTACCGGGAGCTGAACATCCTGACCGCGCGGCCCGACGCCGAGGCCCTGGCCGCTGCGCCGCACCGGCTCTACGGCATCATGCCCGGCACCCGGGCCTGTTCCGCGGGCGTGTGGCGCGAGATGGCGCTGCAGGAGATCGCCGCATGCCGCGGCGCCGGCCGCCTGCCCATCCTGGTCGGCGGCACGGGCCTCTACCTGCGCGCCCTGGCGCGCGGCCTGAGCCCCCTGCCCCCCGTCCCCGCCGAAGTGAGAACCGGCGCCCGCGACCGTCATCAGAGACTGGGCGGCCAAGCCTTTCACGCCGAGCTGGCGAGCCGGGACCCGGTCACGGCGGCGCGCCTCGACCCGGGCGACAGCCAGCGGCTGATCCGCGCCTGGGAGATCCTCGACGCCACCGGCCGGCCGCTCTCGGACTGGCAGGCGGAGAAGGCCGAAGCGGCGCCCTTCGCTTTCCTGCGCATCCTGGTCGCGCCGCCGCGCGAGGCGCTCTACCGGGCCTGCGACGCGCGTTTCCTGGTCATGATGGAGCGCGGTGCGCTGGACGAGGTCCGTGCCCTGCTCGACCTCGGTCTCGATCCCGCCCTGCCGGTCATGCGCGCGCTCGGCGTGCGCGAGCTCGCCGCCCATCTGACCGGCGACTGCGACCTGGAAACCGCGGTCGCCGAGGCGCAGACGGCGACCCGGCGCTATGCCAAGCGCCAAATCACCTGGCTGAGGACCCAGACGCCGCAGGACCAAGCGCCTAACGATCCTGCGCCCCTGCGCCTCGATGCGCAATATTCGAAAAGTTTTGACGACAAAATCTTTAACAAAATTCGCGAATTCCTGTTGACCACGCAATTTTGAGCGCGTAGCTTGCGGCCTCCCGCGCCGGGGAGGGCCGGCGGCGGGACCTGAGATTACGAGCGGACCGGCAGTGTGCCTGTAGGGTTTTACAGGCAGGCGGGGCCGGTTTACGGTCTGCGGTACGGGCGCCGGAAAGCAGCGCCGGAACAAAGGGATGGAGAAGATGGCGAGCGACCAGGGGTCCGAGACGAAGGACCGGGAAGCCAAGGGCGGGGAGACCGCCGAGACCACCGTGATGACCGGCTCGGCCATGGTCATCCGCGCCCTGCTGGACCACGGCGTCGATACGGTCTTCGGCTACCCCGGCGGCGCCGTCCTGCCGATCTACGACGCCATCTTTCAGCAGAACGCGCTGCGCCACATCCTGGTGCGCCACGAGCAGGGCGCGGTCCACGCCGCCGAAGGCTACGCCCGCTCGACCGGCAAGATCGGCGCGGTGCTGGTGACCTCCGGGCCTGGCGCGACCAACGCGGTGACCGGCCTGACCGACGCGCTGATGGACTCCATCCCGGTGATCTGCCTGACCGGCCAGGTGCCGACGCACCTGATCGGCAACGACGCCTTCCAGGAGGCCGACACCACCGGCATCACCCGGCCCTGCACCAAGCACAACTACCTGGTCAAGTCGATCGAGGATCTGCCGCGGATCATGCACGAGGCGATCTACGTGGCGACCCACGGCCGGCCCGGGCCGGTCGTGGTCGACCTGCCCAAGGACATCCTCCAGGCCAAGGGCGAATACAAGGTGCCGGAGAACGGCCGCCACCGCAGCTACCGGCCCCGGGTCAAGGCGGACAGCGCCAAGATCGCGGCGGCGGTGGAGATGATCGCCAAGGCCAAGCGGCCGATCGTCTACGCCGGCGGCGGCGTGATCAACGCCGGGCCCAAGGCCTCGGAACTGCTGACACGCTTCGTGCGCAAGACCGGCATGCCCTGCACCAACACGCTGATGGGGCTGGGCGCCTACCCGGCCAGCGACCCCCAGTTCCTCGGCATGCTGGGGATGCACGGCACCTACGAGGCCAACCTGGCGATGTACAGCTGCGACGTGATGATCAACATCGGCGCGCGCTTCGACGACCGGGTGACCGGGCGGCTCGACGAGTTCTCGCCCCAGTCCAAGAAGATCCACGTCGACATCGATCCCAGCTCGATCAACAAGAACGTCATGGTCGACCTGCCGATCATCGGCGACTGCGGCTCGGTGCTGGAAGACCTCCTGGCCGCCTGGGAGCAGAAGGGCGCGGCCCTGGACCAGAAGGCGCTGGACGCCTGGTGGGGCAAGATCGAGGGCTGGCGCGCGCGCGACTGCCTGAAGTACGAGCAGAAGGGCAAGGTCATCAAGCCGCAGTACGCGATCCAGCGGCTCTACGAGCTGACCAAGGACCGCAACACCTACATCACCACCGAGGTCGGCCAGCACCAGATGTGGGCGGCCCAGTACTTCAAGTTCGAAGAGCCGAACCGCTGGATGACCTCCGGCGGCCTGGGCACCATGGGCTACGGCTTCCCGGCGGCGCTGGGCGTGCAGGTCGCCCATCCCGACGCCCTGGTGATCGACGTGGCCGGCGAGGCCTCCTTCATGATGAACCTCCAGGAACTCTCGACCATCATGCAGTACCGCCTGCCGGTGAAGGCCTTCATCGTCAACAACCAGTGGATGGGCATGGTGCGCCAGTGGCAGGAGCTGCTGCACGGCGAGCGCTATTCCGAGAGCTACATGGACTCCCTGCCCGACTTCGTGGCCCTGGCCGAGTCCTTCGGCGCGGTCGGCATCCGGGCCACCAACCCGGAGGAGCTGGACGACAAGATCATGGAAATGATCGAGACGCCCAAGCCGGTGATCTTCGACTGCCTGGTCGCCAAGGACGAGAACTGCTTCCCGATGATCCCCTCGGGCGCGGCCCACTACGAGATGCTGCTCGGCCCCGACGACAAGGCGGAGAAGCCGATCTCGGAAGAAGGCATGGTCCTGGTCTGACGCTTCGCGTCTCCTCAGATCTTAGAAAGTCGAAGCCGTGTCTCCCAAGGAAACCGAGATCGATCAACGCATCATCGCCGTGCTGGTGGACAACGAGCCGGGCGTCCTGGCGCGGGTCATCGGCCTGTTCTCGGGCCGCGGCTACAACATCGAGAGCCTGACGGTCAGCGAGGTCGACCCGACCGAGGCGCTTTCGCGCATCACCGTGGTGACCAGCGGAACGCCGATGATCCTGGAGCAGATCAAGGCCCAGCTCGACCGCCTAGTGCCGGTCCATTCGATCAGCGACCTGACCACCGAGGGCCCCTACGTCGAGCGCGACCTGGCGCTGATCAAGGTCGCCTGCGCCGGCGACAAGCGGGTCGAGGCGCTCCGCACCGCCGACATCTTCCGGGCCAGGGTGGTCGATTCCGGCCACGAGCACTTCGTCTTCGAGATGACCGGCCGCGGCGAGAAGATCAACGCCTTCATCGACCTGATGCGGCCGCTCGGCCTGGTCGACGTGTCGCGCACCGGCGTGGTCGCGATCTCCCGCGGCCCCGAGGGTCTGCCGCGCTGAGCCCGGCGGGACGCGGGGGGTGTGAATCTCGTTGCACGAGGGCCGGCCGGCGACTAGAACCCGCTGGCACAGGGGACAAACGACAGAAATCTAGGGGAGTGAAGGTCTTATGCGCGTCTATTACGACCGGGATGCCGACGTCAATCTGATCAAGGGCAAGAAGGTGGCGGTCATCGGCTACGGCAGCCAGGGCCACGCCCACGCCAACAACCTGAAGGACAGCGGCGTCGCGGATGTGCGGGTCGGCCTGCGCGAGGGCTCGTCGAGCCGCAAGAAGGCCGCCGACGCCGGCATCGAGAGCATGACGCCGGCCGAGGCCGCCGCCTGGGCCGACATGGTCATGGTGCTCGCGCCCGACGAGCTGCAGTCCCAGATCTACAACGAGGAGCTCGGCCCCAACCTGCGCGAGGGCGCGGCGATCGCCTTCGCCCACGGGCTCTCGATCCACTTCAACCTGATCGAGCCGCGCAAGGACCTCGACGTCCTCATGGTCGCGCCCAAGGGCCCGGGCCACACCGTGCGCTCCGAGTACCTGCGCGGCGGCGGCGTGCCCTGCCTCCTGGCGGTGCAGCAGAACGCCTCGGGCAACGCCCAGGAGATCGGCCTCTCCTACGCCTCGGCGATCGGCGGCGGCCGCGCCGGCGTGATCGAGACGACCTTCAAGGAGGAGTGCGAGACCGACCTCTTCGGCGAGCAGGTGGTGCTCTGCGGCGGCCTGACCGCGCTGATCATGGCCGGCTACGAGACCCTGGTCGAGGCCGGCTACGCGCCCGAGATGGCCTATTTCGAGTGCCTCCACGAGGTCAAGCTGATCGTCGACCTGATGTACGAGGGCGGCATGGCGAACATGCGCTACTCGATCTCCAACACTGCGGAGTACGGCGACTACACCCGCGGCCCCCGGGTCGTGACCGACGAGACCCGGGCCGAGATGAAGCGCATCCTGGACGACATCCAGTCCGGCCGCTTCGCCCGCGACTGGGTCACCGAGTGC
>JASJEC010000033.1 GCA_030064845.1 Kiloniellales bacterium | reverse complement strand
GTGATCTGTATCACAAGTTGGAAATCAGTTGATGTCTCCCATCAATGCAACGCCTCCCCTGTCCCTGGCTCCTGCCGCCGCAGCTCGCCGACCGCCTTCAGCACCCGCTTCCAAACCCGCTGGCCCTCGAGGTCACCTTTCTCGAGCATGGCATCGGCCAGCCGGCCCGCTTCAAACTCGGCTTCCTCCCCGTGGCTTTTGATGAGCTGGTTGGCGGCGCGGTAGATCTCGATTTCGGTGAGCATCTAGGGAGGATGGCACGGGCCCGGTGTACGGTGCCAGAGAGATGGGCTAGGATTCTACCATTGGTTTCACGCAATAGCGCTCGGCCTGCACGACTACAGAGAGCAGGAAAAATGATGGCCGTCCTAGCCCTCCTCGCCAACCTATTCGGATTCCTTGCCCGCGTCGCGGCCTGGGCGATGATCGTCGCCGGCTTCATCTGCGCCGTGTTTCAGGTGTTCACGCCGATCGCCGTGGCGCTCTTTTTGGCCGGCCTGGTCGCGCTTCCGATCGGAAAGCTGCTGGGCCGCGCCGGCCGGACTCTCTCCGCCCGGCGACGCGATCGCATTGAGGCGCTCGATGAGCTCCCAGAGGCCGAGATCTACGACTTCGCCGCGGCGAGCGCTCGCAAGCAGGGGGAGGCGTGACGGGCAGCGGTCGGGCTCAGTCAGGCATTCTTAAGCGGTCATAGCAGGAGCCCGCCACCGCTTGAGTTCTAATTTCGAGTCGAAGCGTCAATCTGTGAAATCCCGCACAGTCTCACGCGTTGCACCAGAGCTAGAATCAAAGCCGCGAATCTGTTCGCGGGGAGGTCGAGATGCAAAGGGTCGTATGGCTCGGTCTGCTATTGTCGATTGTGGTGTTTTCCAGTTCTCATGCCGCTGAGAAAGAACGCTACTGTTCTTGGAAAGGGGCAAGCGAAACCACAGTAGCGGAGGCCGACGCCGCCCTCCAACTAAAATCGGCGGAACGCGATGCAGCAATAGCAGAGCATCTGCCGTGGGGCATCCCCACCAACCCGCCCAGAGCCGAAAATGAAGAGCTCCTAGTCAGCCGGCACTACGTCGCCAACCACGACGCCGACCTGTTCACATCTACTTGGACTGCACACCGGCTCACCGCCGCCGACCTCGTAAGCCGTACGCGCCATGACGCCTTCCGCAGCGATCCAAGGCTTGACCCGGAAGAACGGGGACACTGCGCCGACTACAAGGAGCCGATCTTCGACCAAGGTCATCTAGTGCCAAACTCAGATATGGGCCGCAGCGAGAACGCAATGCTCAACACCTACGTGATGAGCAACATGGCGCCCCAGTACTGCAATTTTAACCGCGGCACCTGGGTCTTTCTAGAGCACGCTGTCCGGAAGTGGGCTGAGGCGAAGGGTGACATCATTGTCTTCACAGGGGCGATTTTCGACCGCGACGGTAAGACCGGCCGGGACAACGACGGGTACGCGATCCGAATGTACTCAAACCCCGACAAGAGGCGGCGTGTTGCCATCGCAACGCACTTCTACAAAATCGTCCTGCACGAGAGGCCAAATGGCTTCGTAGAGACCATCACGGTTGTATTGCCGCACAGGCCGGCGAAGGTCCCCAAGGAAAACCGCCCCGCTTATCTTGCAGCGAACATCGCTTCCATCGACTTCGTGGAAGAGCGCACCGGCATCAAGTTCCTGCCCGCTATGGCGGCCGCCCAGGAGGACGCCGTGACGGCCGCGACGGCGAGCGCTCTGTGGCCAGTCAGCAGCTGGGGGGGCGACCTCGCGGGGAGGTGCAAGGCGTTCCTGCCGGAGTTCTGATTGGGCATCCTTGGTCGCAAGCTGGGCGGCGCGCTAGCCTGGCCGGATGATGGTCCGCCCCAAACAATCGCCGATCACCGTCGTCCGCCTATCCCAGCTCAACACCGGCGACACACTCCACGCGTAGTAGGCAGGCATTGCGGCTAGAAAGTTCGATGCTGGGGCCGAACCGGACGCGCCGCGAACTTGGCAGCTAGGGGCAAATCTAGCCATAAGGCGACCTGAAGTCCTCTCTTCCCTAGAACCCAGGCAATGGTGGCGACAATCTGTACAAGTGCAACACGAACTCTCAGACATTGAAGCAAATCAAGGAATTCTCTTGCGGAGCATTCTACCCAATCTGAAACTCAAGCTCATCGAGACATGCCATGCTGTGGTCGCCCCGGAAGATCGCCTCAGCAGTTCTTCTCCTGGTCGTGAGCGCTTGTGCCGCCAAGACGGAGACCCTGCCGCCGCTTGAGGCGCAGGAGACCTTGCTGACCGAGGCCCTTATCGTCCGAACGGATCCCTCGCTGGAATTTGTGGGTCCAAGCGAAATGGTACGAGGCAAATGGGCCGGTGCAGCAAAGGGCGCGGGTGAGTACTTGAGAGGTGCCGCCGATGCGGCAAGTTCAGGCAAAGAGGGTATAATCTACATTCTCTTGGTGCCCGTCTTTGTTCCGGCCTTTGCATTGGGCGGGGCAGCCGCAGCACATTCGGCGGAAGACGTCGACGCCGCCGTGGCGGCCTTCAATGGCGTTGGCCGGGACGAGGCGCTGCTGACGTCATTAGACCAACGGCTCATTGAAACGCTGAAGGAAGATGTGTCGGGTCGTTGGTCCTGTGTTGCGTCAACAGCCTCTTTGAACGACGCACCTTGCCCCGACAGGTCCAGCGCCACGCGGCTTACTTTGTACCCGCGTTTCGGAATCAAGGCTGTTGGCGAGTTCGATCCCGACATTGAATTCTTTGCCCAAGTCGGTGTCACGGTCGAGATGAAAGACAGTTTGCCTAATGCGAGCAAAATGACCGTATTGGAAGCTGTCTGGGCCTATCGTGAAGATCTCGGATCATTTTTTCAGTTGGCGAAGAATGATTCCGCACTATTCAGGCAAGAGCTAAACGAGATACTTGATAGTTTCGCGCTCAAGATTGCCAATGATCTTTACATCGCGCCCGCTTCTGAGGACGCACCGACCATTGATGATTGGCGTAGAATCGTCGACTTGCCACCGGGTTCGGTCGTTCGCATTGCGCAAGGGTTAAAGCTGCCGAAATTCACGACGCACGCAACCTTGCGCATTGAAGGCCCGATACCGAGACGGGACACGACGGGCCCGAATGTTCGCACTGTGCTCATTCCCAACACACCTGGCATTCCTCAAAACTGCTGGATCGAGGCGGTCAACGGGCAAGAGACAGGCCAAAATCGGCGGACGCCTCTGGTAGATCGACAATTGACCACTATGCCCGGTCCGGCGCAGATCAAGGTGTCCTGTATTAGCTACCAGTATTCATATGTGCAGACAGTCGGCATAGAAATAGCCGATGAGGAACTGAGCCACTACGTCTTGGACTTGAACTTGCGACCGAGCGAGACTTATTCCCTGTTCTCTGAAATTGGCGAGCATAGTATTCCTTTCCGCTAAGGGGGTTCTAGGGCGTCCCTGCCTTACACGACCATCTTGCTGGAGTGGGCGTGCCCACAACCGAAGAATTTGGCTTCGGGTCACCCCCGGTCCCGGCGGGCATGACCGGGGGTGGGCGGCTGCCCGAGCCAGAGCGGACCCTGAGGCCAGTAAGCAGACATGGTCGCTCGAATGTCTGAGGCCGGGACTGGACCTGACGTGCCAACGCCGTGCCCGGGACGGGCAAATCTAGCCAAAAAGAGACATAAGGTCTCAGGCAGCAGTACCCGCTTTCTTGGCGGGTACTGTCCGGAAATTTAGAAGAACTCCTGCTAGAATGAGGCGATTGGATTAGCTAAGACCCTTAATCGTCAGGCACGAGCACCTCAGCTGTTCCTTGTGTATAACAATCTGCTCCAGAAACGTTCACGCCGATAGCGTAGTCAGCCAGCGAGATAAAGTCAGCGCCCTCCTCCGAAATGATCGCCGAAAAGGACTGATTGAACTGCAAATCAGGAGAGCTTACGGGAAAAGTAAGAGGAACTTCAGAATTCGCAGGACTTGAACCAAAATTGGCCACAAGAAAATCCCGAGAGCTAGTCGCGAATATCTCAATTGTAGCGGCGCCGAAAGATTCGGTGCATCGCGCGAAAATTCTTAGGTTTCCGCTTTTTACAAACGTTCTATCCCTATCTCCTATGTTAAGCTTTACTAGGAAGGGACGTATCTCTAGATCAGTTTCATTTGCCTTGGCAAGCTCTCCACTTAGCGTCATGGCAAGAAGTAGAGTGAAAGCTGCAGCGCTACGGAGTATTTTCATTGAACCACCTCCTCTTGATTGTAGCATCGAGAGAATGCGAACCTCTCTGAAGTTGCGCGCACGCATGATATTCAATAGAATTTCAGATAGTGTTGACGGAGGTCATAGCAATTGTAGATCCTCCGATCGTCCCAGGTTTGTGCGCGGGCGGACCTAAGGCGCATTCCAGACGCGATGGCTACGAACACTATGAAGGACCGGAAGGGGTCATTCTCTCCCGTCTCGACCCAAGACTGCGCATGTCTGAAACCAAGGGCCAGGCGGAAATCACTTACATCGAGATTCGCCGGGCGACGGGCGCCACGGTCATGGCGGTCGGCCCCATCACGGAGCCGCATCAGGCCGAGATCATCTTGAACAGCGGTCAGACCGACCTGATCGCGCTCGCCCGGGGCATGCTCCTCGACCCGCACTGGCCCTGGCACGCGGCCATGGCCCGCGGCGCCCAGGCGGCCTTTCCGCCGCAAGACAAACGCACCCATCCCTCGCTGATGGGCGAGCCGAACCGGGGCAATCCCCCGCCAGCCAAGTCCTAGGCGGCGAGCCCGCCGGTCGCCCTGCTGCTCAGCTTTCGGGTGAAGGGACAGTCCGGCTTCAAGGAGACCCGCTCGTTGGTCAGCGCGGTCAGCAGCGACCCGTTGCCGGCGCGCGCCGCCGCCTCGAGCAACGTCCGATGGATCACGTCGCGCTGCGCGTGGCTACCCCCGAAGTGGTAGGCCTTGTAGCGTATCGGCAGGAGCTGCTCGACGCAGGCTGCATAGGCCTCGCGACCGAAGGCTTCGATGCCCCGCGCGACCGGCAGCCCGACCTCGCGGGTCATCATGCCGTTGGTCCCTTCGGCCGTGGCGGCCGCCTCCACCTCTGCCAGACGTCTGGCCGCGGCCTGGGTTCGACCGGTCGCCGTGAAGGCCATCATCGCGTGCATGTCGTTGAAGGCGTAGAAGCCGGCTTCGCCGTCCGCTTCGTAGATGTCGGCGACCTCGGTCCAGCGGTCCCCCACGTCATGGCCCAGAAGATGCAGCCGCCACAGCAGCGCGGCGGCGTCCAGGAGCATGACCTGGAACTCGGCCCGCTCGGCACGGACACCCTGGTCATAGATCTCCAGCGCCCGTCCGGCCTGGCCCTGGTCCAGGTTGTAGAGCGCGGTGTGCCACCAGTTGTGGAACTGGAAGGCGTTGTCCTGCTGCGCCCAGTGGGCCTTGCGTGACTCCATGAAGGTAATGGCCTCGGCCTGGCGGGCCTCCATCTCCATGACGTGGGCAATGGCATGCTGGGCCCAGCAGTCTTCAGGCTCCAGCTCGATCGCCTGGCGGCCCCGTTCCTCCGCCTGCCGGTAGTCGCCGCATTCTTCCAGGCCGAAAGCGTGCATGCCGAGCAGGAAAGGATAGCCGGGATCCTCCTTGGTCCAGGCGGGCAGGGCGCGCGCGACCCGCCCGCGCAGGTTGTCCCGGTCGCCATTGAAGAAGTCGGAAATGTGCCCGACCTGAAGCGCCAGCAAGTCGCGCGGATGGTCGGCCAGCAGCAAGTCGAGCGTCTGGCGATACCCGTTCCAATCGCCCGATACCCACTGCTTGAGCGCCCGGACGTGGGCAGCTTCGCGCTCATTGCTCGTGGCCGCGAGGTCCGCCAGCCGGGCGAGGCTGGTCTCGACCTCCGGGACCACGCTCTTCTCCCAGAGGGTGACATGGACCTGGGCGCGCAGGACGTGGCCCATCACGAAATCAGGGTCCTGCTCCAGTGCCTCGTCAATGACGGCGACGGGGTCGCCGCGATAGCAGTTGAGCGAACGAAGCGCGTGCTCGTAGATTTCCAGGCTTTGCGGCTTGCCGCTGGAAACTGGTGCACCGTGCCGATCTTCCATCTCTGCTCTCCCATTCCGTGTCGAAATGACCAAGGCGCCGGCGGCGGAGCACGTGCACCCTGGCCAGTAAACGCCGGCTAGTTGCGATGGTCGAAAACCTTTGTCTGTGCGCACTCCCACGTCCGAGGCGCTGGTTTCAGCCTGGCAGTGAGATTTCCCGAATAACGCCTTCCTCTGACGGACAACGGTAGCAAAATCGGCTGTAACCGGCGAATCGGTTCATGCTGACGGATTCGCCCGAGAAACAGATGCTTGCACCTGCCGCCGCCTCTGATTGGGCATTCTATGCCGATCCACGTATCAGCCTCCGGGAACGAATTCAGAGTGCGTCGACGTCGGTAAGCCTTGGTTTCATACGCGATTGTACGCTGGGTTTCGGTTTCGGCTGCTTCCATATGGTTTCCACACACAGAAAAACGGCTTGGCGATTTGTTGCTAAGCCGTTGTTTTGATTGGTCGTGGGGGCAGGATTTGAATCTGCGACCTTCAGGTTAAGAGCCTGACAAACTACCAGGCTGCGGATAGCTCGGTTTCCACATGGTGCCCCGCTGCTGGTGAGGGTGTGAGTTGCTGCGCTACGTGGTCATCCGATTCGGGTTTCTTGGCATGAAGTGCATGAAAATGGGGTCGGAAATGGGCGCCCGAAAAAAAATCACTTCTCAGCCCCCTACTGCAGGTAAGCAACGAGTAAAGGAGCTTACTGCTTTTTTATTACCTTATCTTGTAGCTAATGCGCGTATGTGGTACCATATTTTGTGTTGACTGTGGAATCACACATGGGGTGTAATCAGGAAGGTCGCGAGCTTTGGTTTAGATTCAGTTTCGTCGTTTCCAATTCTCAAGACTGCTCCTGAAAATCGAGATCAATGAAGGCTACAACGCTATCGCCGCAGGGAAGTGTGGCGAGCGGCCAATGGCATGCCCGTGGGCTAGAGGTATCGCGGGTATGGTCTCTCGCCTTCAACCATAGGCTCTTGCCATGAGGAATCGGGCAACCTTGAAGCCCGCCGCGTTTTGACAGTAAGACTGTCTTAGAAATCCTCTGGCCGTCGCGGCCTTTCGAGCCCGGCACCATAGTGGTCCAAAAAAACCCATAATTGAGCGGCCGCTATCGTGCCGGTCTGGCTCGACGCGGACCATGAGGTCTCGGCTCGGGCATTCGTTTCTCAACTGAACCGGGCTTAGCAAGCCAAGTGCTTACCTCGGTGGGAGGCCATTACTCCCACTCGGGAGAATGGCAAGCTCGCCCTGCGTTGATGCAGCCCATGACAGCAGGAACACTGAGGAGTTAACACGCGATGTCGGACCCTCAGCGCTTGCCTAAATACTTCACGCTCACGGAGGCCGCCAACCATCTCGGCATCTCGCCTACAACGGTCAAGCGAGAAATCAAAAAGGGCCGACTGGGCTACATCGTGATCGGCGAGCGAAAACGTATCATGAAGCAGCAATTGAGAGACTACATCAATCAGAGGAAACAGGAGCCATGCCTCGAAAGCGAATGCACCGCCCAAGCCAAATCGGCGAATTCTGGCTCTCTCAACGCCCAAACTCAGCGGCCTGGTGCCGAACCTGGTTCGATGCCGAGACACGACAGACACGCCGCGCATCGCTTGGCACAAGCGACTTTCAAGAAGCGCAGCTCCTCCTCGCCCAGTGGATCGTCGAGCACCAGCGGCTGAAAGATGAACGGCCTGAGGATGTACCGCTCGAAATGGTGTTGACCCGCTATTACCACGGCCATGCCAGCAAGATCCCAAGCGCAGAGCAGGCGCGTATCGCACTCGGCTATTGGTCGGACTTTTTTCCGCGCACCACCATCTCGGACCTCACACCTGAACGCCAGGAGGCCTTTGTCGCCTGGTTGCGAGCGCGGGGCTGTTCGGATGGCTACACTAGCCGTGTACTGTCAGTCGGCCGTGCGGCCCTCAACAGGGCTTGGAAGCGCCAGGAGATCCGCACGGTCCCCTTCGTCATGAGCTTGCCGAAAGCGCCGCCGCGCGAGCGTCGGCTTTCCCTGGACGAGGCTGCGGCGCTCTTCGAGGCGGCAGAGCCGGAACACCTTTTCATGTACCTTATGGTCGCCTTCAATACCTTGGCTCGTCCGCAGGCGATCCTCGAGCTGCGTCGCTTCCAAATCGATCTCAACGATCGCCTCATCGAATTCAACC
This sequence comes from Kiloniellales bacterium, assembly GCA_030064845.1. Classification (NCBI taxonomy): domain Bacteria; kingdom Pseudomonadati; phylum Pseudomonadota; class Alphaproteobacteria; order Rhodospirillales; species Kiloniellales bacterium. Next base: position 26,953 of record JASJEC010000033.1, on the reverse strand, counting down.
CACCGGGGCGGCATCAGACCAAGAAGTATCGGCCAAGCGTGCCGATCAGCGGCACCCTCTTGCCCTGGCTGCGTCAGGTGAAAACCGAAACCGTGGTCGCTTGGCATGGGCGTCCGCTCGATAGCATAAAGACGGCGTTCCGCAAGGCGCGCCAGAGGGCCGGTCTGTCCGGCGACGTAATTCCCTATACGGTGCGGCACACAATGGCCACCGAGCTGCGCAGACGCGCGGTTTCGATGGAGGAGATCTCCGGCATGCTCGGCCACAAGACAGGCGGCGTGACCGAGGTCTACGCCAAGTACGCACCCGACTTCATGGGCCAGGCGGTCGAGGCCATCGACGCCTACTTCGCGGACCTGCAAGCCCGTTGCCGCCGCCTGCTGGTCCTTCCTTCAACCACTGTGCGTGCTAACTGCGTTTCAGTCCCGACCGGGCAAAATCTGCAAGTCATTGAAAATATGGTGGGCGCGGCTGGGATTGAACCAGCGACCCCTACGATGTCAACGTAGTGCTCTCCCGCTGAGCTACGCGCCCTTCGCCCCTAGCGGGCCGGCTGGCCGGCCCCCGGCGACGGAGAGGCGGGATAGCACCATCGGGGGGGCTTTGACAAGGGCCGTGCGGCGCCGGCGCGACAGGCCCTGGCGACCTGCCCTGAAGCTACTGGGTGTTCGACTGGTTGCCGGCCAGCATGACGTCGATCTGGCTCACCAGCTCGCGCAGGTGGAACGGCTTGGACAGCACGCGGGCGCCGCGCGCGGTCTCCTCGCGGGCCTTCAGGGCGACCGCGGCGAAGCCGGTGATGAACATCACCTTGATGCCCGGCTGCTCCTTGGCGGCGCGGCGCGCCAGCTCGATGCCGTCGAGCCCGGGCATGACCACGTCGGCCAGCAGGATGTCGACCTTCTCCTCGGACAGGGTCGAGAGCGCGTCGAGGCCGTCGCCGACGGCGCGCACCTCGTGGCCGGCGCGGGTCAGCGCCTTGGCCAGGAAGTCGCGCATGCTGTCGTCGTCTTCAGCTAGGAGAATCTGCGCCATACCTTCGCCCGCTCCACGGTCCCGCCCGCACCCGGGTTGGCTTCCGGCCCCCGGTCTTGTTCCTGGGCTTCGCCGCCTGGGAAAGCTCCGGCGCCCGGCGGGACCCGCCCGGCCGCGGCCGAGGCGGCTGCACCCTCGGGTAGGACTATAGCCTAGCGGCGGCGCTCTAAGATAGGGTTTACGAGGGGTGGAGGCCGCGCCAGGAGGCGGGTGTGGAGGCCGGCTGGACGCTTCCTGTGCCGGGGCCGAAGAAAGCCTCATGACAGAGCCGTCCGTTTGCCCTAAACACATTGGCCATGCACGGCGTGGTCCCGTTGGAAGCAGAGTTCGAAGTCGCCGAGATCGGGGACCCCCACGAGGTCTTCGCCCCGCCGCGCCAGACCCTCCCCCTGGTCTTCGCCTCGCCCCATAGTGGCAACCGCTACCCGCCGGGCTTCATCGCCCAGTCGCGGCTCGACCGGCAGACGCTGAGGCGCTCGGAGGACTCCTTCGTCGACGAGATCTTCCAGGCGGCGCCGGCCATGGGCGCGCCGCTGATCCGGGCCCGCTTCCCGCGCGCCTACATCGACCCGAACCGCGAGCCCTTCGAGCTCGACCCGGCCATGTTCCTGGACGAGCTGCCGACCTACGCCAACACCCGCTCGCCCCGGGTGGCCGCGGGTCTCGGCACGATCGCCCGGGTGGTCGCCACCGGGGCCGACATCTATCGCGGCAAGCTCAGCTTCAACGAGGCCATGGAGCGGATCCGCCACTACTACTGGCCCTACCACGCAGCCTTGCGCGGTCTGATCGACCAGACCCGCGACCGCTTCGGCTTCTGCATCCTGGTCGACTGCCACTCCATGCCGTCGAACAACGGCCCGCTGGAGCGCTCCAACGGCACTGGACGGATCGACATCGTGCTCGGCGACTGCCACGGCACGGCCTGTGCCCCGGCGGTCACCGAGACGGCCTCGGCGGCGCTCGAGGACCTCGGTTACCGGGTGACCCGTAACAAGCCCTACTCGGGCGGCTTCGTCACCCGCCACTACGGCCGCCCGGGCCAGGCGGTCCACGCCCTGCAGATCGAGATCAACCGGGCGCTCTACATGGACGAAGCCAGCCTCAGCCGCGGCGCCAACCTGCCCGCCTTGAGCCGCCAGATGGACGCGGTGATCGAGGCGCTCGGCCGGATCGGCGCCGAGCATCTGAACGGCCGGTGAGGGCTACTAGGCAGCCGAAGTTCCCCTGAGCCCTTGATCACGGTCACCCTTCGACAAGCTCAGGGTGAGGAGTTTTCCTTTGATCAACAGTTACCCTCACCCTGACCTTGTCGAAGGGTGATGGTGCGGGCGAGGCACTTTCTCTGCAGCCTCCTATAACAGCCCGCGCTCTGGCACGGAGCTTGCGTGCATTCCGGTCCATGACTTGCCGGAACCGCCTGCTGACCATCCTGCTCGCCGCCCTGCCCACGGCTCTGCACGCCCAAGCCGCGCCGGCGGCCCCGGAGGTGGACGACTGGCGCCTCTGCCGCGCCCAGAGCGCGGATATCGCCCGCGACAGCGCCCTTCCCCGGCACCTGCTGGAGGCGATCGGCGCGGTCGAGTCTGGCCGCTGGCACCCGGGGGAGAAGGCCGTCGCGGCCTGGCCCTGGACCGTCACCGCCGAGGGCGAGGGGAAATTCCTGCCGAGCCGCGCGGCCGCGATCGCCCACGTCGAGGCGCTCAGGGCGCGGGGCGTCCGCAACATCGACGTCGGCTGCATGCAGATAAACCTGCGCTACCACCCCGAGGCCTTCGCCAGCCTCGAGCAGGCCTTCGACCCGGCGCTGAACCTGCGCTACGCGGCTAGCTTCCTCGGCGAGCTGCGCGCCCGCTACGGCTCGTGGACCGCGGCCATCGGGCGCTACCACTCGAGCACGCCGCGCCTCAGCGGGCCCTACCGGGTCAAGGTCTTCCGGGCCTGGCGGACGATCAAGCACCGTCACAACCGGGCCCGCCTGGCCGCCCGCCTCGAACAGGCGCACGTGGCCCCAGAGTAGGCCTTAGCCGGCACTTCACCCACGCGCCCTTACCTGACTCCGCTCCACCACCCTCTCCCACGGGAGAGTATTGGGGCGGGCGTCCTTCTCGGGAGGGCGAGGGCCGGTTGTTTTCTGACTTCCGCTAAGAGCCGCGCCGCAGCAGGGCCAGGATGTCGTCGCGGTTCTCGGGCCAGCGGGCCCAGTCCTCGGGGCCCAGTCCCCACTTGTTGCGGGCGGCGGGGTCGGCGCCGGCCGCCAGCAGGGCATCCACCACCGCGTCCCGGCCGCCGGCGGCGGCCGCCATCAAGGCGGTATTGCCGAAGCGGCTGGGCCGGTCGGCGGCGGCCCCCTTGTCGAGCAGGACGCGCACCGCCTCCAGATCGCCGCGCCCGGCGGCGTGGGCCAGGGCCGTTACGCCCCAGGCGTCGGCGGCGTCGGCGTCGGCGCCGCCGGCGAGCGCCTCGGCCAGCGCCGGCGTGTCGCCCGCAAGGACGCTTCTCAAGACTTCGTTCGTGCTTCCGGATTGGTCCGCCATCGCTCGCGCCTTGGGTTTACGGCCCTTTATCGGCGAGGCGGGCGCGGGGCGTCAAGTTGGCGCCCCGATCGAGGCGTCAGAACCGAGCCTTGCCGGTCATGGCGAGATAGCCGGCGTGGTCGGTCACCCAGATCTCGGCGCTGTTGCCGTCCGGGTCGGGCTTGCCGCCGACGTTGAAGGGATTGGTATCGTAGACCGGCCGGACCGCCCTGAATTCGAGCCAGGTGAGCGGCCGGTCGGGAACGTGGCGGCGGACCAGCCCGGCCATCATGGTGGCCAGGAGCGAGCCGTGGACGACCAGGCCCGGATAGCCCTCCTCCTCCGTTGCGTAGCTCTCCTGATAGTGGATCCGGTGCCCGTTGAAGGTGAGCGCCGAATAGCGGAACAGCAGCAGCGGATCGGCGGTCACCTGGTTGCGCCAGCGCACCACGGCGGGGCCCCGGTCGCCGGACAGCAGCGTCTCGCCCGGCTTGCCGGCGTCGCGGAAGACGATGTCCTGCTCTTCCTGGATGCAGGCGCCGGAGGCGTCGGCGGTCTCGTGCTGCAGGGTGACGAAGACCAGCTTACCGGAGCGGCCCTGCTTGCGACGGATATCCGAGACCCGCGAGCGGCGCTTCGCCGTGGCGCCGATCTCGAGCGGGCGGAGGAACTTGATGCGCCCGCCGGCGATCGCGCGGCGCGCCAGGTTGATCGGCGGCATGAACTGCCCGCGCGCCCGGTGGCCGTCGGCGCCGAGCGCGGCATGGGGGGTTGGCTCCCAGAAGTACAGCCAGTGCCAGAGCGGCGGCAGCGGATCGCCCGTGTCCAGGGGCTCGCCCTCGTCGTCCAGCGTCGCCTGCATGGCGCGAGCTCGCATTGGCTCGATCACATCGCTGGACTCCCTGGTGCGGCCGATCCAGCGGCGCCAATGCTCTTCGAGTTCTGTCATGCAAGCTGCTTTCGAGCGCTATCCCGAGCCGACCGGATTCCGAAATCCTTCGCGCGGAGAACGGGGCGGCCGACACTCTATTCTTGGCTCCGACGCGGCTAAAATTGCGTTAAGGACGTGGACAAACGAGCCCTTTTCACGACCATCGAGAGCATTGGGCGCGAGGCACCCGGTGCCGGTCGGAGGCGTACGGCTGGCGGCTTCGAAGAGGTCACGCGCCGCCGAACTCGCGGCGGAGACGTACGCCCTGTTCGTCCAGGGCGGGCACGGGGCCGAAGGCGGCCTCCTCGCCCGCGACCCGCGCCGGCGGCGCGATCAGGTCGATCATGCCCGACGGCGTCTCGACCCCCGCGGTCCGCAGCTGCGGATGCGCCGCCAGGCCGGCCACGTCGTTGAGCCGGCCGTAGGCGACCCCGGCCGCGGCCAGGCGGGCGACGGCCTCTTCGAGCGGTAGGCTGCCCAGGACCGCCGCGATCTCCCGGTCCAGGGCAGGACGGTTGGCGACGCGGGCCGGGTTGTCGTGGAAGCGCGGGTCCTCTGCCAGGCCCGGCTGCAACAGCACCTCGCCGCAGAAGCGGCGCCATTCGCGCTGGTTCTGGATCGAGATCACCACCTCGCCGTCGGCCGCGGCATAGGCGCCGTAGGGGGCGATCGAGGGGTGGTTGAGACCGACCCGTTCCGGCGCGCGGCCGGCGTAGACCTGGAACAGGTAGGGCACGGTCATCCAGTCGGCCATGCCGTCGAACAACGAGACCGCGATGGTGCGGCCCGCGCCCGTACGTTCGCGGGCCAGCAGCGCCTCGAGGATCGCCGCATGGGCGTACATGCCCGCAGCGATGTCGCAAACCGAGACGCCGACCCGTCCCGGGCCCTCCGGACGCCCGGTCACCGAGGCGAGGCCGCTCTCGGCCTGCACCAGCAGGTCGTAGGCCTTCATGCCGGCGTAGGACCCCTCGGCGCCGTAGCCGGAGATGTCGCAGGTGATCAGCCGCGGGTTGCGGGCGCGCAGGGCCTCGCTGCCGAGGCCGAGGCGCTCGGCGGCCCCGGCGGCCAGGTTCTGGATGAAGACGTCGGCCGCCGCCAGCATCCGCCCGGCCAGGGCCCGGTCGCCCTCGGCCTTGAGGTCCAGGGCGATCGATTCCTTGCCCCGGTTGAGCCAGACGAAGTAGGCGCTCTCGCCCTTGGCGGCCCTGTCGTAGCCGCGCGCGAAGTCGCCCTCCGGGCGCTCGATCTTGATCACGCGGGCGCCGGCGTCGGCCAGCCGCGACGAGCAGTAGGGCGCCGCCACGGCCTGTTCCAGGCTGACGACGAGCAGGCCGTCCAGAGCTCGGGTCATGGCGGGCATCTTCCCTTTCTTGCGACCGGAGCCGACACCTTAACCGGGCAGCAACGCCGCGGCGACCGCCCTTGCGGGCCGGGGCCCGTCATGGCAAGTGATGGCCATGAGAGACCTGCCCCGCCGAAAGCACGCCGAGGTGCTGCGCGACCACCTCGACCTGGAGGGTGCCCTGGTGCTCGACGTCGGCTGCGGCGACGGGTCCCTGGTCCGCCTGCTGGCCCGCCAGGGCGCGACCCCGATCGGCCTGGAGCCCTCGGAACCGCAGCTGGCCCGGGCACGGGCCGCCGAGCCGGCCAGCGGCGAGGCCTACCTCGCGGGCGTCGCCGAGGGCCTGCCCTTCCCGGACGACACCTTCGACGCGGTGATCTTCTTCAACGCCCTGCACCACGTCCCGGTCGGCGAGCAGGGGCCGGCGCTGGACGAGGCGGCCCGCTGCCTTAAGCCCGACGGCCTGCTCTACGTCCAGGAGCCGATCGCCGAGGGCGACTACTTCGAGCTGATCCGGCCGGTCGAGGACGAGACCTACGTCCGGGCCAAGGCCTACGACGCCATCCAGGTAGCGGCGCAGAGCCGCCTCGAGTCGGTCACCGAGCTGACCTACCTGGCGCCCTACGAGATTCGCGACTTCGAGACGCTGAAGGCGCGGCTGCTCGCCGTCGACCCGGGCCGCTGCGAGCGCCTGGCCGGGCTCGAGGACTCGCTGCGCGCGGCCTTCCAGGCGGCGGGTGAGAAGCTGGACGGGGCCACCCGCTTCGCCATACCGTCGCGGCTCAACCTGCTGCGCAAGTCCGCTTGAGGAAAGACCGCCGATGGTCATCAAGTACGTCTCGCCCCACGACTCGCCCGACGACCCCGGCGGCCTGATCAAGGAGGTGATCGACATGGGGCCGGACTTTCCCGGCCCGGCCGAGGACATCCTGGTCGCCTGGACCCTGCGCCTGGAGGATTCGCGCGACCCCGCGGAAGCGGCGCAGCACCTGCTGACGGCCTACGGGATCGCCGAGGGCGCTGCGCCGGACAACGAGGCGGGCAAGGTCATCACGCTGCTGCGCCAAGCCGCCCAGAGCCCGCGCCAGCACCTGAACCGCCGCCGCCAGGGCGGCCGCCGCGGCCGCAACGGCCGGAGCTAGAAGGCTTTAGACTGGTCGGGTCACTGCCGCGCAGAGGGCGAGACTGTGCCTGTGGCTTGGGATTCAACCAACCTTGTCACCACAGAGACACAGCGAGCACAGAGAGTCAAAATGGGAGTTGGTTGCGCGCGAAGCGCGCCGGAAGAAACCCTTGGTTTTCCTCTATGATCTCTGTGTCTCTGTGGTCAATCCCTTGGTTTCCTAGCCCAGGGCTGAGCAAGAAAGCCCGCCCTCACCCTCCCGCTGACGCGGGCGACCAACGGTCGAGCCTCCGGGAGAGGATCGGGGTGAGGGCTATCAGCCCCAGAGCACGGCCGGCGGGGGGTGCATGAGGCTGCCGTCGAAGGCGATGGCGTCGTCCCGGTCGCGCTCGAGCAGCAGGGGGCCGTCGAGGTCGACCACCTGGGCGCCCTGGGCGACCAGCAGGGCCGGCGCCATGGCCAGCGAGGTCGCCAGCATGCAGCCGACCATGATCTCCAGGCCCGCCGCCTCGGCCGCCGCCTTGAGCGCCAGGGCCTCGGTCAGGCCACCGGTCTTGTCGAGCTTGATGTTGACCATGTCGTAGCGGCCGGCCAGCGCCGGCAGCGACTTCCGGTCGTGGCAGGATTCGTCGGCGCAGAGCGTGACCGGCCGGGGCCGGCCGGCCAGCGCGGCGTCGTCGCCGGCGGGCAGCGGCTGCTCGATCATGGCAACCCCGAGGCGCGCCATCTCGGGCGCCAGAGTGTCGTAGAGCGCCGCGCTCCAGGCCTCGTTGGCGTCGACCACCAGGCGCGAGCCGGGCGCGCCCTCGCGCACCGCGGCGACCCGCTCGACCACGCCCTCGGCGCCCAACTTGATCTTGAGCAACGGCCGGTCGGCGGCCGCCTGTGCGGCCCGGCCCATGGCCTCGGGCGCGTCGAGGGAGAGGGTGTAGGCGGTTACCACCGCCTCGGGCGACGACAGGCCCGCCAGATCCCAGGCGGCCCGGCCGCTCCGCTTGGCCTCCAGGTCCCAGAGCGCGCAGTCCAGGGCGTTGCGCGCCGCGCCGGCGGGCAGGGCCTCCTGCAGCCACATACGGTCGGGGCCGGCCTCCAAAGCGCCGGAGATCTCCTCCAGCGCGGCCAGGACGCCCTCGACGGTCTCGCCGTAGCGGGCGTAGGGCACGCACTCGCCGCGCCCCCGGTGCTCGCCGTCGGCGACCTCGGCAACCACCACCTCGGCCGCGGTCTTGCTGCCGCGGGAGATCGTGAAGCTGCCCCGGATCGGCCAGGACTCGCGCCGCAGGGTGAGCGTCGCCATTCCCGCTGCTAGCCGAGGCGGTCGACGATGGGCGCCACCCCCTGGCGCAGCGGATCGACGGCCGGAAGATCGAGCGCTTCGGAGGTCTCCTTGAGGAGGCGCTCGGCGGCGGCTTCGTCGAGCCGGGCCGTGTTGATCGCGACGCCGGCGAAATAGGGGTTCGGATTGGTCAGGCGCGCCGCCTCGAGGTTCCGGTCGATGCAGAGCTGAAGGTCCGGCAGGGCGACGCCCGGCAGGCCGCGCATGTGGTCGCGGGTCGGCTCGTGGCAGAGCACCAGGGCGTCGGGCTGGCTGCCGTGCAGCAGGCCGAGGGAGACACCGGCGAAGGAGGCATGGAACAGCGAGCCCTGGCCCTCGACCACGTCCCAGTGGTCCTCGTCGTTGGCCGGGGTCAGCCACTCGGTGGCGCCGGAGATGAAGTCGGCGACGACGGCGTCGACCGAGACCCCGTCGCCGACGATGAAGATGCCGGTCTGGCCGGTCGCCCGGAAGTCGGCCTTCCGGCCGCGGTTCTTCAGCTCCTTCTCGATCGCCAGGGAAGTGTACATCTTGCCGACCGAGCAGTCGGTGCCGACGGTCAGCAGGCGCTTGCCCGGGCGTCTCTTGCCGTTGGCCACGGCGAACTCGCGGGTCGGGTGGCGCACGTCGTGCAGCTCGCGGCCGTGGGCCTCGGCGGCGCCGGCCAGGATCGCCTGGTCCGCCAGGCGGTTGTGCAGGCCGGCGGCGACATCGAGGCCGAGCTCCAGAGCGCGCTCGAGGACCGCCAGCCAGGCCTCCGAGATCACCCCGCCGCGGTTGGCGACGCCGACGATCAGGGTCTTCGCCCCCGCCTCGACGCCCGCCTCCAGGGTCATGTCCTTGAGGCCGAGATCGGCGTTGCAGTCCGGCAGGCGGAGCTGGCCGAGGCACCACTCCGGCCGCCAGTCCTTGATCCCCTGGGCCGTCTTGGCGGCGAGCTGGTCGGCGGCGTCGCCCAGGAACAAGAGATAGGGATGCTCGATCGCCATGCCCCAGATCCTCCCCTTCATATTCTTTTCCAGAGAGTTATCCGATAAGAAGGGGAAGGCCGCAATAGGCAGGGGAGCAATGGCTTGAGCGCAGTCGACCACGTCTGGATCTTTCATGGCGAGGGCGCCCGTTTCGCCTCGGGGGTCTTCGCAACCAAGGAGGCCGGACGACGAGGAACAGGGTGAGGCCGAGCGGCCGGCTGAGTAGCAGGGTCGAGGTCCTGGAAGACGGCCAGGTTTCCAGGCATGCCGTGTTGCGCGGAAAGCAGCCCATCGATCGTGCCGAAGCCTTCGGGCTCTGGCGGTCCGACCCGGTCTTCCGCGCCTTCTTCATCGACCTCCTGGCGTCAGCGCCCTATCCGGCCTTTTTCTGGGAGACGCCGCCTCTGACGAGGGCAAACCAGGCAGCCGATTTCGAGTTCATTGTGGCGGACAGCCCCTCCCTGGCCGCGCGCGATGCCGAACCGGCGGTCTTTGCCCGGGAATTCGCCGCAGCTGGGCGCCAAGTAACGGCCTTCCGGAACCTTGGCGGGGATGCGCTGCTCGTCGTGCCCTGCCCGCGCGCACCGGAGAGCGCCTACCCGCACCTCGCCGCCTTTTCGCGCTCGGCCCCCGACGACCAGCAGCATGCCTTCTGGCAGCTGGTCGGCGAGAAGCTGGCCGGCAGCCTTTCCGAACGCCCGCTCTGGCTCAGTACCAGCGGCCTGGGCGTCGCCTGGCTCCACGTCCGGCTCGACTCCTGGCCGAAGTACTACACCTTCGAGCCTTACAAGAGGCCGGTCTGAAGCGTTTCAAGATTTGGGGGTTTTCAACACCGGTCGGGAAGGCGCCCCTGCGGAACGTGATCCGCCGAAACCGAAGACCAGGGCCTCGGAGGCGCGCCGTAACGGCGCCTCCCCACCGGAGATGAGCTTTCACCCTAGAACCGGGGCCGGGCACTGTCATGGGTCAAAGTTGTGACCGCCCATTTCAACCGGGGCGAGCAAACTCAGGCGGCCAGCGGCAGTTCGATGATGACCGCGAGTCCGCCCTGAACCCGGTTTTCCGCCCGCACCGAGCCGCCGAGGGCCTCGAGATTGCGGCGAACGATCCAAAGTCCGATGCCCAGATGGTGGCCGCTATCGGCCGAGGCCTCGGATCCGTCCTCGGGCAGATGTTCCGCCGGATCAATCGGGAGTTGATGGTCGTCCGCCGCGCCCGGGGCCGGCCGCAGCGAGACGTAGCGTTCGAAGATCCGGTGCAGATAGGGCGGCGGCACGCCGGGACCCTGGTCGCGCACGGCCACCAGGGCGCGTTTGCCGCGGGTCTTCAGCTCGACCGCCACGGCGCCGTCGGGGGGCGAGACGCTGAGCGCGTTGTCGATCACGTTCTCGAACACGGTCTCCAGCAGCTCTTCGTCGGCGCTGACCACGACATTGTTCTCCAGGCGCGAGTCGAGCCGGACCTGGTGGCTGGCGAAGCTGTCCACGTAGGCATCGACCATGCGGCCCATGAGGGCCGAGAGCTGGACCGGGTGGCTGGGCCGTTCGATCAGCTCGGCGGCGGCCTCGTCGAGGTGCCGGGCCGCGGTGACCAAGCGGTCCAGGCGATCGACCGACTCCTCGAGCACGTCGAGCGCGCGCGACCCGCGCGTGCTCTCCGACGGCACGATCCGCCGCAGCGGCTCGAGCGACTGGCGCATGATGGCGATCGGGGTCTTGAAGGCGTGGGCGTTGTCCTCGGCGGCGCGGCGGATGGTGTCGGCCGAGCCGACCATGGCGGCGGTCATGCGGTCGAACTCCTGCGCCACCGGCGTCAGCTCCGGCACCCGGTTGAGCGTCTCGAACCGCGGATGCGGCGCGGCGCCCCGGCCGATGTCCCGGGCCACCTGGCGGAACCGCATGAGGCTGCGCCAGACGCCGAAGAAGAGACCCATGGTCAAGAGCGCCATGGCCAGGTAGATCATCGCCGCGATGCGCACCTCGAGGGTCTTCCAGTAGGGCTGGCCGATCGAGGTGCCGAGGAACGCGCCGCTGCGGTGCGCCGTCACCAGCATCCAGCAGCCGGCATCGGTGGCGACCGGTGTGATCGAGGTCAGCAGCTCCTCCTCGCCGGTCACGCTGACGTGCCGCAGCGCGATCGGCTCGGCGGCGCAGGTGCTGACCAGATTGCCCAGGACGCCGCGCTCGATCAGGGCGTCGCGCTCCTTCTCGAGCGCGGCCGGCGGCACCGCGGGCTCGGAAGCGACCATGAAGAAGCCGGCCGCCCCGCTCTGCTCCTTGGGCCGGAACAGCACCTTGACGCCGGTGGTCGGCGTCGCCAGGCGCTTGACCTCTTCGGGCAGGGCCAGCAGCGGTGACGGGTCCTCGCGCTCCAGGAGGGGACGCAGGCTCTCGGCCATGAGCCGGCCGTGCTCGCGCACGCTCTCGACCAGGAGCGCCTGCTTGTCCTGGTCGGCGCGCCGGAACTCGTTGTAGAGGATCACCGGGACGGCGAGGAACACCAGCAAGAGCACGGCCAGCTTGCTGACCAGGGAGCGCAGAGGCCAATAGCCCCACCGGCGCCGCGGCCTTTGATCGGAGACCAGCGACGCGGGTAGCGCCCCGTCGGTCACGACCAGCTCTCCTCCGGCTTGCCTCCCTCGCTCCTCCAGCGGTAGCCGAAGCCCGGATAGTTGTCGATGTGGTCGAAGGCGTCGTCGACCGCGCGGAACTTCTTGCGGATCCGCTTGATGAAGGACCGGACGTTGGAGCGGTAGCCGTCGGGGCCGTAGCCGGCGACAAAGTCCTTGCCGCGCACGAGATCGTAGATCTGGCGGTAGGTCACGTCGCTGCCGGCGCGCAGCACCATGAAGTGGACGATCGAGTACTCGGTCAAGGTCAGGTCGACCTGCTTGCCGTCCCAGAAGGCGCGCCGGATGTCGTTGCGCAACTCGAGCGGCCCCATGCGCAGGATCGGCGACTGCGGCGCGGGCGCGGCCTCGGCCTCGCCGGCGCCCGGCAGCTTGGGTCCGTCGGTGATCAGCTTGAGGCGCTGCAGGATGATCGAGAGCCGGCGCGACTTGTCGATGAAATCGACCGCGCCCCACTTCAGGGCCGCTTCCTCGTAGATCTCCTCGCCCAGCATGGTCAGGAACACCACCGGGGTCTCGATCCGCGCCTCGCGCAGCGCCTGCAGCACGCCGAGCCCGTCGATGCCGGGCATGCGCCAGTCGAGCAGCACCGCGTCGGCGGTCTCGCCGCCGCGGAAGTACTCCAGGGCGGACTCGCCGCTGGCGAAGTCGATCACCTCGTAGCCCTCCTCGGCCAGGTTGAGGCCGAGGGACTCGCGGAACAGGTCGTCGTCGTCGACGATGACGACGCGGGAGTAGTTGGTTTCCAGCACGGTCGGTTGCAGAGACATTACTAATTGGTCTCCGTCTTGCCTTGATCGCTCATCAGCTCGTCGAAGCACTGCTGCGCCGACTCCTCGGTCTGATCCGAGCCGGCCGCGCGATAGGTCAGGGCGCGGAACTCACCGCCGTCCACGTGAGGGTAGAAGAAAATGTTCAACACGCATCCCCTGCCGCTGTAGGCCCAGACCGTCGCGGGGGCGACGATCTCCTCCAGGGCGGGCTCGCCCAGCAGGTCCCGCACGCCGGTAAAGTCGAGCCCAACCAGGCTCCGTACCGTCCGCGGCGTCTCGCCCTGCGAAGCGACGGCCTGCTGCTGGACCTTGTCCGAGGCCGGCTTGGCCGCCGGCTGCGGAGGCGCCTCCGAGAAGCCGGGCGCCGACTTGGGCTGTTCGGCGGCCAGTGCGTCGGCCGCCCGCCCCTGGCCGTCTTGCTGTTCCCAGAACTTCCAGGACACGCCTTCGCAGCCCTGAAGGAACAGCGCAACAAGCCCCAAGACCAACAGTGGCCGGATCATCCCGAAGCTCCTAACCGACCTCGACGCGGGTCCACGAGGGACCTGCGACCGCGGACCGCCCGGATTTTAGCGCCATCCGTCGCGGCGCGCGAGAGCGGAGCAGATTGGAACGACCGTCCACGCCCGGGAAGAGCGTTAACGCGGCACTGTTCTTCATTGCCAGCATCATTTTTGTGGCCAAGCAGCCCGAACGGGCGTCAAGAGCTGAGAACCAGGCTGTCACTGGGCTTCCAAGCACACCAAAGGGTTTCGCCGATCTCCACGGTCGGACTGGTCTTACGGGAATCGTTTTGCAAATTCGCAAAGATCCTACGACCTTTTTCATCTTCAAGGTAAACGAAAGATGTATCGCCGTAGTAGGCCACCTCGCTTACCCTTCCGCGCAGGGAGACCAGATCGGCGCCGGGCGCCTCGCGGGTCAGGCGCAGCTTCTCGGGCCGCACGGCGATGCCGACCTCGCCGCTCGCCGGTCCCTCGGCCTCCAGCGCGAGGCGGCCCAGGCCCTCGACCTCGAGGCTGAGGCGCCCCCCGTCGAGCCCGACGACCCGGGCCTCGAAGAGGTTCATGCGGCCGATGAAGTCGGCGACGAAGCGGCAGTTGGGGAACTCGTAGAGCTCGGCCGGCGGCGCCACCTGGCGCACGTCCCCGGCCTCCATGACCGCGATCCGGTTGGCCATGGAGAGCGCCTCCTGCTGATCGTGGGTGACGATCACGAAGGTGATTCCGACGGCGTGCTGCAGGCGCACGAGCTCGAGCTGCATGGCCTCGCGCAGCTTGGCGTCGAGCGCCGAGAGTGGCTCGTCCAGCAGCAGCACCTTGGGGCGCTTGACCAGGGCCCGGGCCAGGGCCACGCGCTGCCGCTGGCCGCCGGAAAGCTGGTCCGGCTTGCGATCGCCGTAGCCGCCCAATTTGACCAGTTCGAGGGCCTCCTCGACGCGGGCCGCGGTCTCGGCGGCCGGGACCCCGGTCACCTTGAGGCCGTAGCCGACGTTCTGTGCCACGGTCATGTGGGGAAAGACCGCGTAGGACTGGAAGACCATGTTGATCGGGCGGCGGTTCGGCGGCACGCCCTCCATGTCCTGACCGTCGATCAGAACGCGCCCTTCGCTCGGGATCTCCAGCCCGGCGATCATGCGCAGCAACGTGGTCTTGCCGCAGCCGGACGGCCCGAGCAGAGCGAAGAATTCGCCCTCGCGGATCTCCAGGTCGACCGCGTCGACGGCGGTGACCGCGGCGCCGAAGCGCTTGGTGACCTGCTCGATGCGGATGATCGGCCGGGGTTCCGACATGCTTCCCTCCTACCCCTGCCGCGCGCTCTTGCGCTGGCCGCGCACGTCCAGCCAGACCATGGTCGCCGCCAGGAGCAGCGTGATCGCGATCAAGATGGTCGAGGCCGCGTTGACCGCCGGGGTGACCGAGAAACGGACCCGGGAGTAGACCTTGACCGGGAAGGTCACGCTGTCGATGCCGGCGGTGAAGAAGGTGATCACAAAATCGTCGAGCGAAAGGGTGAAGGCGAGCAGCGCGCCGGCGATCAGACCGGGCATGAGGTGCGGCACCAACACGTCCCGCATGATCTGCCACTCGCTTGCGCCCAAGTCTCTCGCCGCCTCCTCCAGCTCGCGGTTGAAAGTGGCCAGGCGGCCGCGCACGACCATGGCGACGAAGGGGAAGGAGAAGGCGACGTGGGCGATGATGATGTTGCCCAGGTTGACCGGCCAGGGCAGGTTGGCCGGCCAGCCGATGCGCGAGAAGAAGGCCAGCATGGCGACGCCCATGCAGATCTCCGGGATCACGATCGGCAGGGTCATGGCGCCCTCGTAGGCCGTCTTGCCGGGAAAGCGGAAGCGCCAGAGGGCGACCGCCACCATGGCGCCCAGGACCGTAGCGATGATCGTGTTGACGAAGGCGATGGTCAGCGAGTTGACGAAGGCGTCGAACAGCTCCGTGTCCTGGTAGGCCTTCTCGTAGTACTTGAAGGTGAACCCGCGCCAGACGATGTTGCGCCGGCTGTCGTTGAAGCTGAACACGACCAGGATGACGATCGGCGCGTAGAGAAAGATCAGCGTCGCCACGAAGGTCAGGCGCAGCCAGAGGCGGCGGCTGTACTCGAGCGGCGCGATCGGGCGCCGGGCCGCCAGCAGACCCTGGCGTCGTGCGGCGAAGGCCTGGAGCATCAGCCGGCCTCCATCTGGGAGCCCTTGGACCAGAGGACGCGCAGCGCCAGCACGAAGAAGGTGATGTACATCAGGTTGAGGGACAGAGCGGCGCCGAAGGGCCAGTCGTTGGCGTCCTTGAACTGGTTGTCGATCACGTTGGCGATCATCAGCACCTTCTTGCCGCCCAGCAGGTCGGGGGTCAGGAAGGAGCCGAGCGCCGGGATCAGTGTGATGATGATGCCGGAGACGATGCCGACCTTGGCCAGCGGCACCACGATGGAGAAGAAGGTGCGGGCCTGGCCGGCGCCGAGGTCGAGGCTGGCCTCGATGTAGGAGTGGTCCATCTTCTCGAGCGAGGCATAGAGCGGCAGGACCATGAAGGGCAGGTGGACGTAGACCAGCCCGAAAATCACCGCGAACTGCGTGCCGACCAGCGAGAAGGGCCGGTAGCTCTCGCCGAGCAGCTGCAGGTCGCCCAAACCGACCACGGCGAGCAGACCGTTGCCGAAGTCCCACAGCCCCTCGAGGCCGTAGTTGATGAAGCCCTTGGCCCGCAGCATGGCGATCAGGGCGTAGGTCCGGATCAACAGGTTGGTCCAGAACGGCAGGATGATCAGCAGCAGCAGCACCGGCTTCCAGCGCGACGGCGCGAAGGAGATGCCGAAGGCGATCGGAAAGGCGACGACAAGGCAGAGCGCCGTGGTTAGCCCGGCGTACCATAGCGACTTGAAGAAGATGCCGAGATAGAGCGGGTCGAGGGACCGGAGGTAGTTCTCCAGGGTCCAGGTGATCTCGATCTCGACCGGGCCGCGCCGCTCGCCGAAGGAGATCACCCAGACGATGGCCAGCGGCGCCAGGAAGAAGACCACCAGCCAGAAAGCGGGCGGCAAGTTCAAGACCCAGAAGACCCGGGGGTTACGACGCCAGCTTTCCATCGCTGCCTCTGTGCCTGGAGCGTGGATCGAGGTCCGGCCGGAACCAGGAGGGGCTCCGGCCGGGCTCGCTAGCCTCTAGGCCGCCAGGACGCGGGTCCAGGCCTCGTCGTAGAGCCGCTGGACGTCTTCGCCCTGGTAGATCGCGCTCTCGCAGCGCTTGACCACCTGATCGGTCGGGAAGATCGCCGGGTTCTTGGTGTAGTCGTCCGACAACAGGGCCTTGGCCGCCTTGTTGGGCGTGGCGTAGTAGATGAAGTCGGCGATCGCCGCGCCCGGCTCGGCGTCGAGGATGAAGTTGATGAACTTGTGGGCATTCTCGACGTGCGGCGCGCCCCTGGGGATGCAGAGGCAGTCCTGCCACAGCAGGCCGCCCTCGTTGGGTACCACGTAGCTCAGGTCGTCGTCCTCCTCCATGACCTGGAGGATGTCGCCGTTCCATTCCATGGTCAGGTCGACCTCGCCGGACAGCAGAAGGTCCTGGCCGTTGTCGTCGGCGAAGGCCTTGATGTGCTGCTTCTGGCGGATCAGCAGCTCCTCGGCCTGCTTGAGCTGTTTGGGGTCCTTCGAGTTAAGGGAGTGGCCCAGGTACTTCAGCGTGGCGCCGAGAACGCTGGTGCTGTCGCCGAGCAGCGCGATACGCCCGGAATACTGGTCGGAGTCGAACAGCACCTTCCAGCTGTCCGGCGGCGACTTGACCGCGGACTTGCGGTAGCCGATCCCTTGCGTGCCCCACATATAGGGCATGGAATACCTGCGTCCCTCGTCAAACTCGGCGTCCTGGAAGGCGGGATCGATGTTGCCGAAGTTGGTGATCATCGAGCGATTGATCGGGACCAGCATCTTCGCCGTGATCATGCGCTCGACGTAGTCGTTGGTCGGCACGATCACGTCGTAGCCGGGGTTGCCCTCCTTGAGCTTGGCGAAGAGCTCGTCGTTGTCGGCGAAGAGATCCATCTTGACGGTGATCCCGCTCGCACTCTTGAAATCAGCCAGCGTGGTCTCGCCGATGTAGGTGTCCCAGTTGTAGAAGTTGAGCCTCGGCTCCTCGACGGCCCAACCGAGCTTCGGGCCGAAAGCCAGACCCGCGGCCGCCGCACCTGTGCCTGCCAACAAGCGGCGACGCGAAAGGCGCCTTCCAAAGCGCTTATTCATTCGACAACACTCCTTTCTTTCGTTTCTCAGGGCGTCGGTCGGCCTTTCCCCTGCCGAAATCCCGGCCTCTGCTGCCCCCCGGCTGCGCAAGTATGCGCCCCGGAAGTCGCGTGTCAACGGAACCGGGCCCGCGGGCGCCGGCGGCCCTGGCCGGCCGGGCGGGGTTAGCCAGAACTTAACCCGGCCACGGCTACAGCACACCCGGGTCCGAAGGACCGCGCGCCGGGTCCCGGTCCAGGCACCGCCGCCGGCAGCGACACCTTGACCCGGAGAACCGGCTCTGAACTCATGGTCCGGGCGGCTTGCCCGGCCGCCGGACCAAGGATGCCATGCCCAAGAAGCTTCTCTTCCTGGCGGCGAAGATCGCCGTGACGGCGGGTCTGCTCCACCTCGTCTTCCGCGACCTCTCCCTCACGGAGATCGCCGCGCTGCTGCAGGACTTCTCGGTCGGACCGCTGGTCCTGGCCGCGGCCCTGATACTGGCCCAGGCGGTCGTTGTGGTCGCCTGGCGGTGGAGCCGCATCCTGAGCGCGATCGACCGGCCGGTCGCCGCCCGAGAGCTGTGGAGCCCCGTGGTGATCGGGGTCTTCTTCAACCAGGTGCTGCCGTCCACCGTGGGCGGCGATGGCATGCGCATGTGGTTTCTGACCCGGATGGGGCGCCCCTTCGGCCTGGCCGTGCGCTCGGTCCTGATCGACCGGATTTTGGGCCTCCTGGCCTTGATGGCGCTCAGCGCCGGCGGCGCCCTGTTCCTGATCCCCTTCGTCGCAACACCGGCGCCGCTCTGGGGCGTGGCGGCGGTTTCCCTGACGGGAACCGCGGCGGTGGTCGCCGCGCCGACGCTGCTGCACCTGCTCGGCTTCCTGCCGATCGACGCCGTCAAGCGCCAGATCGGGGTGGTGGCGGCGGAGATCACGGTGCTTCGGCGGAGGGGCGGGCTGATGCTCGGCCTGTTCGGCGTCTCGGTCGTGGGCCACCTTCTCCTTGCTCTGGCGGCCTGCGCCGTGGCGGCCTGTCTCAATCTCGAGATTCCCCTGTTCGGCGCCCTGGCGGTGCTGCCGGCGGTCATGCTTGCCGCCACACTGCCGGTTTCAATCGCCGGTTGGGGCGTCCGCGAGGGCGCCATGGTGCTCGGCCTCGGGCTGATCGGCGTCGAGGCCGGGCCGGCCGCTCTGATCTCGGTCAGCTTCGGCTTGCTGCAGCTCGGCCTGGGAATGCTCGGCGGCCTGGTCTGGTTGGTCCACGGCCGGCCCAAGCCGGCCGACCTCGCGACCTGAGGCCACGCCGACCGGCCGCGGCCCGCTGCGAGTGGCCGCTCCGGCCGCCCTTCAACCACGAGATTAGCCGATTCTTAAGGGCTCGCGACGACCCTTGGCGGTCGGAGCATCTTTCTGGCAAGCAGGTCACTACCGTCCCATGGCAACACCCGGTTTCAAGCCCTCATCGGCTGAGCCTATGCCGGACCAGGCCGAGCGGCTGCGCGCCCTCGGGAACGCCGGGCGGTCGGATGGAGGTTCCGAGGCGCCCCATTGGGGCAGCATCATGGGTCTGCGGAGCCTGGTGACCCAGATGCCCTCCGCCGTCGTCTGCCTGGACGAGGCTTTCAAGATCAGCCTGTTCAACGAACGGGCCGAGGCGCTTTTCGGCTATCGCTCCGACGACGTCCTGCACAAGTCCTTCAGCGTGCTCCTGGCGCCGGTGCCGCCGAAAGGCCGCCAGGAGGTGCTCGACGAACTGCTCGGGTCCGAGCGGGGCCAATCGGCCGAAACAACCAAGGCCTTTACCGCCGTTCACCGGAACGGCGAGGAATTCCAAGCCGAGATGCAAATACGCCGGATCGCCGAGCCGGACTGGCAGGCCGTGGTCCTGGTCCTGCGCGACATCCGTCACCGCCAGATCGCCGAGGAGGCGCTGATCACCGCGAAGAACGAGGCGGAGATCGCGAACCGGGCGAAGTCCGAGTTCCTTGCCAACATGAGCCACGAGCTGCGCAATCCGCTCAACGCCATCATCGGCTTCTCCGAGATCATCCAGAACGAAGCCCTGGGGCCGGTCGGCCAGCCGGACTACCGCGACTACGCGGAGAACATCCAGATCTCCGGACGTCACCTGCTGAAGCTGATCAACGACATCCTCGACCTGTCCAAAATCGAGGTGGGCAAGCTGGCGCTGAACGAGGACCGCTTCAAGGTGGGCGATATCATCCACGCCTGCATCGCCCTGATGGGCGGCCAGGCGCGCGAGGCCGGCGTCGACCTGCAGCAGGAGACCGCGCAGAGTCTGCCCACGATCTACGCCGACGAACGCATGCTGCGTCAGATCCTGATCAATCTCCTGTCCAACGCGATCAAGTTCACCCCCGAGGGCGGCAGCGTCCGCGTCCAGGCCTGGGATCATGCCGACGATGGCCTGGTGCTCCAGGTCGCGGACACAGGGATCGGCATGACCCTGGAAGACATCCCCCGCGCCATGATCCGCTTCGCCCAGACACCCAGCCCCGTGACCCGCAAGTTCGAGGGTAACGGCCTCGGCCTGCCGCTGACCAAGTCGCTGATCGAGCTCCACGGCGGCTCGCTCGATCTTCAGAGCAAGGTCGACGTCGGCACGACGGTGACCGTGCGCCTGCCGGCCGAACGCATCGTCCGCGAAGGCTGACCCGGCTTCTTCCGAAACCAACGATCACGGTCCCCTTGCGGGCGCAACTCAAGCGCTTGTGACTGGCAAATCGACCGGCCTCGGTAGATGCTGCCGCCATGGTTTCGGATCTCATGCTCTTGCGGGCCCGGTCTCTCGGCGCGCTCTGCCTGGCCCTTCTGCTCGGCTGGGCGAGCCTCGCCCTGGCCGGCCCGAGCGCCTGGCGGTCCGAATGGCCCAACACCGATTTCGACAAGAGCTCGGTCGATTTCGACGAGATCCTGAGCGGCGGACCGCCCAAGGACGGCATCCCCTCGATCGACGACCCGAAGTTCGAAACGATCGAGGCAACCGCCGAGCTGCCCGCCCAGGAACCCGTGATCGGCCTGAGCATCAACGGCGACTCGCGGGCTTATCCGCTGCGCGTCCTGACCTGGCACGAGATCGTCAACGACGTGGTCGGCGGCATCCCGGTGGCGGTCACCTATTGCCCGCTGTGCAATTCGGCCATCGTCTTCGACCGCCGGGTCGACGGCAAGGCAACCGAGTTCGGCACGACCGGCAAGCTGCGCAACTCCGACCTCGTGATGTACGACCGTGACACCGAGAGCTGGTGGCAGCAGTTCATGGGCGAGGCCATCGTCGGCCAGAGGACTGGCACCAGGCTCCGGATGATCCCGGCCCGGCTCGAGTCCATGGAGAAGTTCAGGCAGCGGCATCCGGACGGGCTGGTGCTGGTGCCGAACAACCCGAGGCTGCGCGCCTACGGCGCGAACCCCTATGTCGGCTACGACAGTAGCAGCCGCCCCTACTTCCCGGTCGCCCGCATGCCGGAAGGGATCGCGCCGCTGGCCCGGGTGGTCAGGGTCGCAGATCGGGCCTGGAGCCTGGCGCTGCTGCGCGAGCAGGGCCGCATCGAGGAGGCCGGCCTGGTCCTGACATGGGAGGCGGGCCAGGCGTCGGCGCTCGACAGCCGGGCGATCGCCGAGGGTCGGGACGTCGGCAACGTCACGGTTCAGCGGCGGGGCGCCGGTGACGCCCTGGAAGACGTGCCCTACGACGTCACCTTCGCCTTCGTCTTCGCCTCGTTCCATCCCGAAGGACAGCTGAACCGCTGAGCGTTCCGAGCCTCCCTCTGGGGAGGGTCAGTCGTCGGTCACCAGGCGAAATCCAATCAGGATGTGCTTGAGCTGCGGCGGCCTGCCGTGGCGCGCGGCGGGGCGGCAGACGCCGCAGCCGCTGTCGTCCCAGGACCCGCCCTTGACGATGAAGCGGCCGGCCCCGGCCGGCGTCGCGGTCCATTCGAACACCTGTCCGGCCGCGTCGAGCAGGCCGAAGGGGCTGGCCCCCGCAGGAAAACTGCCGACCGGCAGGGTGTCGAAGGGACCCCGGTCGTGGCTGTTGAGGCGCCGCGGGTCCCAGGCATCGCCCCAGGGGAAGCGCCGCCCGTCGGTGCCCCGGGCGGCCTTCTCCCACTCCGCCTCGCTGGGCAGGCGCCAGGGCGTGCCGGTCGCCTCGCCGAGCCAGGCGGCATAGGCCCGGGCGTC
This sequence comes from Kiloniellales bacterium, assembly GCA_030064845.1. Taxonomy (NCBI): domain Bacteria; kingdom Pseudomonadati; phylum Pseudomonadota; class Alphaproteobacteria; order Rhodospirillales; species Kiloniellales bacterium. The sequence continues at coordinate 5,385 of JASJEC010000033.1, read as the reverse complement.
TTCATGGCTGACCAGGACGACCGGATGGCGCGCGCGGCCCTCCGGCGGGCGACCCGCCATCCAGGCGTGGCGGCGGGTGCGCGCGTAGGGGTGAATGAGGCGATACCCGGCCCAGGTCTCAGGATCGACGTCGGGCGCCGGATGCCCGCTGGCCGACACGAAGGCCGCGTAGTCGGCGTTGGTGATCGGGGTCCGCGTGATCCGGAAGGCCGGAACCGTCGTCTCCCGCCGGGGCGGTTCGCTCTCGTACCAACGGCCGCTCCGGGTCCGCTGGTGCCCGTAGGCGGCCTCGTCCAGACGGTAGCCCATCTCGCGCTCGGCGCGGTCCGAGCCGGCGATGAAGGGACCGGCAGGCACCTCGATCACCGCCGGCGCCGACGGGGCCGCCGCCACGGCGCCGAACGGCCGTAGCAGCACAAGGCCGGCGGCCGCCCCCAAGAGCCTTCGACGGTCCCAGACCGGGCGCCGCGCCGGCGCGCCGGTCACGGCCCGCGTGCCCCGGGCGGTCAATCCCGGACCACGAAGACCGAGCAGTCGGCGTGGCGCACCACGCGCGCGGCGTTCGGGCCCAGCAGGTAGTCCTTCAGCTCTGGCCGGTGCGAGGCGATGACGATGAGGTCGGCGCCGACCGTCCTCGCCGCCTTGAGAATCTCCTCGTAGATCGTGCCGTGGCACATGTGGAGGTGGACATCGAGTCCGTCGAGCTTCCAGCTCTTGGCCAGCGCCTGCAGCCGCTCCTTGGCCTGATCCAGGGCCTTGCGCTCGAAACCCTTGGGGAAGTAGCTGCCGACCACGGGCATGCCGAAATCCGGCAGGACCGACACGATGTGGATCGCCGCCTTGCCCTGGGCCAGCTTCTTGGCCAGGGGGACCGTCTCCTCCCAGGAGGATGGCTGGTTCAGGTCGACGGGAACGAGAATCGTGCGGAACATGGCTTTCTCCCTACCGCTCTACCTCGAAAGCTCGGAGCAGATTCAGGAGGATGAGGGATCGCTTCGGGCGATTCCACTGGTCCGCGATCCGCTCGGCATCAACTATTTACAGCAGATTCGCCCAGTTTATCGGATCGCCTCTAACGATTCCGTCAAATCCGCATCTGCTCTAGGGCCAACAGGCCCTAGGCCCTCGCCGCGGACCGGCCGCGGCGCCACTGCGTTAGCAGGACGAGCGCCAGGAGTGCCAGGGCCGGCAGGTAGAAGACCTCCTTGAAAACGCGTTCGACCGGCAGGCTCACCTCGGTGACGGTTACCGGAGGATCGACATAGAAGTCGTACTGCCGGCCGAGGCTCTCGAAGGGCGAGCCGGGCAGCGGCTCTTCCAGCAGGGCTTCCTCGCCCTCGACCATGACCAGGAGGCCGCTGCGCTCCAGGCGCTCCGCCCCATCGCCCGCCGCGCCGAGCTCGGCCACGATGGTCTGGCTCTCGATCTGGTCCGGATCGTCGAAGCTCGGACCGCTCACGACCATGCGCAGAACGCCGTCAGGCGGCAGGCTCCCGGCGATCCGCTCGATCTCGGTGCCCGGCCTTGCCTCGTAGGGCGGGTGGACCATATCGAGCCAAAATCCGGGCCTGAACAGGGTGAAGGCGATCAGCAGTAGCAGCACCGTTTCCCAGATCCGGTTGCGGACGAAGAAAAAGCCCTGGGTCGCCGCCGCGAACAGCAGCATCGCCACGACGGCGACGCAGAAGACGAAGACCGCCTTCATGGGGGTCACGTCGATCAGCAGCAATTCCGTGTTGAAGATGAAGAGGAACGGAAGGAGCGCGGTCCGCACATCGTAGGCGAAGCCCTGAATGCCGGTCCTGATCGGATCGCCGCCCGAAATCGCCGCCGCCGCGAAGGCGGCCAGCCCCACGGGCGGCGTGTCGTCCGCCAGGATGCCGAAATAGAACACGAACATGTGGACCGCGATCAGCGGCACGATCAGCCCGCTCTTGGCGCCGAGCGCGACGATCACCGGCGCCATCAAGGAAGACACCACGATGTAGTTCGCCGTGGTCGGCAGGCCCATGCCGAGGATCAGGCTCATCACCGCGACCAGGATGAGCATGACCATGAGGCTGCCGCCCGAGAGGAACTCGACGAACTCGCCGACCACCTGGTGGGCGCCGGTCAGCGAGATGGTGCCGACGATGACACCCGCCGCGCCGGTCGCCACGCCGATCGAGATCATGTTGCGCGAGCCCGCGATCATGCCCTCGAACCACTGGCCGGCGCCGATTCGAAACTCCTCGACCAGGTCTCCGGAACGCCGGAACAGCGCCTTGAGCGGCCGCTGGGTGAGCGCGATCGTGATCATGGCGATCGCCGCCCAAAAAGCCGAGAGCGAGGGCGACAGCCGCTCCAGCATGATGCACCAGATCAGGATCACGATGGGCAGCAGGAAATAGAGCCCGGTGACCGCGATCGCCCCGGCACGGGGTATCTCGGTGATCGGGGCGTTGGGATCGTCGACCGTGAGGTCGGGCTGGCGCGCCGCGATGCCGACCAGGATGACATAGGCGATCGCCGAGCCCACGACGACGATCGGGAAGGCGGCGTCGGGCGCGACGACCTTGATCCAGCCGAGTCCGTAGTAGACCAGGCCGAACATGACGGCGATGCCGATGAAGCCGCCGAGGAAGCCGATCAGCTTCTGCATCCTGGACAGGTGCGACGGCTGCTTCGGCAGGCCCTTGAGGTCCAGCTTCATGGCCTCGAGGTGCACGATGTAGACCAGCGCGATGTAGGAGACCACGGCCGGCAGGAAGGCGTGCTTGATGATGTCGGTATAGGCGACCCCGGTGAACTCGGCGATCAGGAACGCCGCCGCGCCCATGACCGGGGGCGTCAGCTGGCCGTTGGTCGAGGAGGCCACCTCGACCGCGCCCGCCTTCTCGGCCGGGAAGCCGGTGCGCTTCATCAGGGGAATCGTGAAGGTGCCGGTGGTCACGGTATTGGCGATCGAGGAGCCGGAGTAGAGGCCGCTCATCGCCGAGGCGAGCACGGCCGCCTTGGCCGGACCGCCGCGCAGGTGGCCGAGCAGGCCGAAAGCGATCTTGATGAAGAAGTTGCCGGCGCCAGCCTTCTCCAAGATCGACCCGAACAGGACGAAGAGGAAGATCATTGAGGCGGAGACGCCCAGCGCGACCCCGAAGACCCCTTCGGTCTGCATCCAGTAGTGCCACATGGCCTTGCCGTAGGAGGCGCCCTTCCAGCGCACCACGTCGGGCAGGAATTCGGCGTGGCCGAAGAAGACGTATCCCGCGAAGACGCAGGCGACGATCACCAGGGGCAGGCCGAGCGCCCGGTAGACCGAGATGGCGAGAATGATCATGCCCACGGTGGAGACGACCAGATCGCCGGTGGTGGGCAGGCCGGCGCGGATCGCGATGTCGTCCTTGAAGACGATCAGGTAGAGACAGGCCGCCACACCCAGGAGAGCCAGGGCCCAGTCGTACCAGGGGATATGGTCGCGCGGACTGGACCGGAACAGCGGAAAGGCCAGCGCCGCCAGGAACAGGGCGAAGGCGAGGTGGATGTACCGCCCCTCGCTGTTGGTCACGATCAGGTTGATGCCGGTCAGGTCGGTCAGGGTAAAGGGCACCGTCGAGGCGAAGTAGAGCTGGAACAGGGCCCAGGCGAAGCACGTGCCGATGATCAGCTTGCCCTGCCAGCCGGCCGGATTGCGCGCGCCGGTATCGACCTGGGCGACCATTTCGTCGACATCGATCTCGGCCTTGCGGCTGACCTCGGCCATCGCCTATCCCCCCGACCTGTTCCCCGAGTTCACGTTCCGGCGCGCGGTGTGCCCCACCCGCTCTTTATTGCGCAAAAAACAATCGGGGCGGCCTGACGGCCGCCCCGAAATCGCTGGTAGAGTTACATCCAGCCACGCTCTTTGTAGTACTTGACCGCACCCGGATGCAGCGGCGCGGAAAGCCCGTCCTTGATCATCTCGGCTTCCTTGAGATTGGCGAAGGCCGGGTGCAGCTTGCGGAAGGCGGGGAAGTCGTCGAACACCGCCTTGACCACGACGTAGACCACGTCGTCGGGCACGTCCGCCGAGGTGACGAAGGTGGCGCCGACGCCGAAAGTCTTGATGTCGCTGCTGTTGTTGTACATGCCCGCCGGGATGGTCGCGGTGCGATAGTAGGAGTTGTCGGCGACCAGCTTGTCGATCGCGGGACCCGTGACGTTGACCAGGTGGGTCGCGCAGCTCGACAGGGTCTCCTGGGTCAGGGCGGAGGGGTGTCCGACCAGCCAGAAGTAGGCATCGATCTTGTTGTCGCACAGCGCCTGCGCGGTTTCGGCCGACTTCATCTCCGCCGCCAGACGCAGGTCACCGCGGGTCCAGCCGAGCGCGGCCTCCATCACCTCCCAGGTGCCCCTGGTGCCCGATCCCGGGTTGCCGATGTTGAGGCGCTTGCCCTTCACGTCGGTGATGTTCTTGATGTTCGAGTCATCCCGGGCCAGAACGGTGACCGGCTCCGGATGGACCGAGAAGACCGCGCGGAGCTTCTCGAACTTGCCCTTGTCGGCGAACTTCGACGTGCCGTTGTAGGCGTGATACTGCCAGTCGGACTGGGCCACGCCGAACTCCAACTCGCCGGCGCGAATCGTGTTGATGTTGTAGATCGAGCCGCCGGTCGATTCGGCCGAGCAGCGGATGCCGTGCTTCTTGCGGTCCCTGTTGACCCGCCGGCAGATCGCCCCGCCGGTCGGATAGTAGACGCCGGTCACACCGCCGGTACCGATTGAAATGAACCGTGTCTCGGCCGCGGACGCGCTCCGACTGTCGGCGGCCAGATATCCTCCGGCCGCGAAAGCCAAGGCTACGGATGTCACTGCAAGCTTCTTCATCATCATACTCCCTGTTGGCCAATCAGGCGTTCGAACTGTCGTCCCCTGCGGCAGGGGTAAGAGGGCCGAAGACCGCGACGGACGCAGGCCAAGGGCCTTTGCGCCTCCAGAAGGCGCCATTTGATGCGCAGATTGTCACCGAAGTGATCGTCGTGCCTCTTCCCCGCCAATATTCGCCGGGCCTTGTAACCGCCCGATTGCCGGGTATTGAACACATAAGCTCGATAAAACACCAGCCTTGAGATTCCGAGGCTAGGACACCGACTCATAACTGCGAAGCCAGATTCTGGTTGCGGCGAGCTTGACGAGCGCGAGGTAGTTTTCGGGGTGCTTTTCGAAGCGCGTTGCTATGGCTCTGAAATGCTTGAGCTTGTTGAAGAAGCGCTCGACGAGGTTGCGGTATCGATAGAGGAAGGGGCTGAAGGCGGGCGGCTCCAGGCGGCCAGGCATCGCTTTGATGCAGGCCCAGGCGCCGCGCTTTTGCAGGGCTTGGCGTAGGGCGTTCGAATCGTAGGCCCGATCGGCGAGCAGCGTCTGGCCCGC
>JASJEC010000032.1 GCA_030064845.1 Kiloniellales bacterium | reverse complement strand
CGACTGGGGAAAGATGCCGTAGTGGAAGATCACCAGGCAGTGGGCGACCTCCGCGCCCGCGGTCCTGAGCGCCTCGACGAAGTTGAGCTTCGAGCCGCCGTCGGTCGCCAGGTCCTCGACCAGTAGCACCCGCGCGCCTTCATCGAAGCAGCCCTCGATCTGAGCGTTGCGGCCGAAGCCCTTGGGCTTCTTGCGCACGTAGACCATCGGCAGGCCGAGGCGCTCGGCAATCCAGGCGGCAAAGGGGATGCCAGCAGTCTCGCCGCCCGCGACGCAGTCGATGCGGTCGCGGCCGATCTCGCGGTCGATCTTCTCGACCGCCAGGTCCATCAGCCGGCTGCGGGTCTCCGGAAACGAGATGATGCGCCGGCAGTCGACGTAGACCGGGCTGGCCCGTCCCGAGGTGAAGATGAAGGGCTCGTCGGGGCGGAACAGAATCGCCTCGATGTCGATCAGGCAGCGGCTCGCGACGCTGGCGCAGTCGTCTCCGGCCATGGATACTCTCCTTCCGCCTCCACTGTCTATCGGCCCCTGTCTATCGGCTCGGCGAGCGGCGGGCAAAGACTTCTTCGGGCGGGTCTGCCGTCTCGGGTGAAGCGGCCCCGGTTCGCCTCGTAGACGCTCATCGCCTCGGGCATCAGGCGCTCGATCCGGCTGCCGGGGTGCGGGTGGGTCGAGAGAAACGCCGGCGGCCCCGGTACGACGGCGCCGGGATTGCTGCTTTCGCCGGCGCGCCCCCACGCCCATATCAAGTATATGCGGCCGCTATACTTGTGCGGCGCTGGCGAAGGAGGGCGAAGCCGCGATGACCGAGGGAAGGAAGGCGCGGGCGCTGGGGTTCAACCACGTCGCCCTGGAGGTCGGCGACATCGAGGAGGCGCTGGCCTTCTACGGCCGTTTGTTCGAGTTCGAGGTGAAGAGCAGGAACGACAACGCGGCGTTCATTTACTTCGGCGACCAGTTCGTCAACTTCTCCAAGGGACGGCGCCAAGGCCCGGACGACAACCGGCACGTCGGCCTGGTCGTCGACGACAAGGAGGCCGTGCGCCGCACCCTGGCCGAGATGAACGTCGAGATCCTGCCCGGTCGCTTCCTCGACTTCCTCGATCCCTGGGGCAATCGGATCGAGATCGTCGGCTACCAGAACATCCAGTTCACCAAGGCGCCAAATGTGCTGCGCGGCATGGGTGTCGAGGGCCTGGAGAAGACCGAAGCGGCCCTGCGCGAGCTCGAGGCCAAGGGCATGGCGCCGGAGTGATCCGGTCCGCCGGGCGCCGTGCGGACGCGTCGGAAAGTCGCTCGATGCCGGGGGTTCGTTCTTTGCCAGCCTGCGGTCTTGTGTCATCCTGAAAAGTCTATGTCCCAATCCCATCCCATCGACGCGCCCGAAGAAGAGACACCCTGGCACACGCTCAACGAGCTGCGCGAGCGGTCGCCCGCCGTGCACAACCTGACCAGCACGCCGGCCGGCGATCTCAGCGCGGACCTTCTGCTGGCGGTGGGGGCGGTCCCGACCATGTTCCAGTCGTTCGACGAGGTCGAGGATCTGGTCGGCGCAGCGGACGCTCTGACGGTCAACATCGGCGCGCCGACGCCGACCTCGATCGATGCCATGGTCGCCGGCGTCCGCCGGGCGATCGATCTGGGCACGCCCTGGGTGCTCGATCCCGCCGGCGCTTCGGTGTTCGCCAATCGCTACCAGGTGGCGCGGCGGCTGGCCCACCTGCAGCCCACCGTGATCCGCGGCAACGGCACCGAGATTCTGGCGCTCGGGAACGGCCTCGCGGCGATGGGCGGCCCGCGCGACGAGATCGATTCGGCCGAGGCGCTCGATGCCGCGCACGACCTGGCCAAGGCGACCGGGGCGGTGATCGCGATCACCGGCACGATCGACTACGTGACCGACGGCAAGCGGGTCATGGCCGTGGCCAACGGGCATCCGCTCATGTCGCGGGTCGCGGCCCTGGGCTGCGCGCTCACCTGCCTGGTCGGGGCCTGCTGCGCGGTCGGCGACGATCCGCTGGTGGCCACGGCCCACGCGATCGCCCTCCTGGGGCTGTCCGGCGAACTGGCGGCGGCCCAGTCCGCGGGGCCGGGCAGCTTCCGGGTCCACCTGATCGACCAGCTCTACGCCCTCGACCAAGGGAGCCTCGCCGAGGGGGCGCGGGTCCAGTAGAGAGCTTGCCGCCGTGCGCCCCGACTTCGACCTGTCCCTCTACCTGATCGCGGGCTCCGACGCCGTCGGGTCCTGCTCCCTGCTCGAAGTCGTGGCGGCGGCCGTGCGCGGCGGCGTTACCCTGGTTCAGCTGCGCGACAAGTCGGCCCCGGACGCGGCGCTGATCGACCAGGGCCGGGCGCTCAAGGCGCTGCTCGCGCCCCAGGGCGTTCCGCTGATCGTCAACGACCGGGTGGCGGTGGCGGCGGCCTGCGACGCGGCCGGCGTGCATTTGGGCCAGGACGACCTGTCGCCGGCCGAGGCGCGCAGGGCCCTGGGGCCGGGCAAGATCCTCGGCGTCTCCGCCGGCACGCCCGAGGAGATGGCGATCGTCGATCCCGATCTGATCGACTACGTCGGAGTCGGTCCGGTCTACGGGACCGGCACCAAGGCCGACGCGGGGGCGGCGATCGGCCTCGAGGGCCTCGCCGACATGCGGCGGCGCATCGCCCCGCCGGTCGTTGCGATCGGCGGCATCGACGAGACGCGGGCCGCGGCGGTCATGGCCCGCGGCGTCGAGGGCGTCGCGGTGGTCTCGGCGATCTGCGCCGCGGACGATCCCGAGCGGGCCGCCCGCGACCTGCGCGCCGCCGTCGAGCAGGGTCGGCCCTGACCCCGTTTAGCGGGATTTCATCGGATCTAAACCATGGCGGCGTTGCAATAGCGGATCGCCGTTGATAGTGCGGGCGAGCGGGATCGGTGCCCGGAGGATCGAGCAGCATGGACAAGGCGGGACTGGGCAGTCGGCTGATGCGGATGTTCGGCCGCGCGCCGCGTCCGATCCGTATCTGCGCGATCGACGGCGGCGGAATCCGCGGGATCCTCCCGGCCGTCGTGCTGAGCGAGCTCGAGCGGCTGACCGGCCAGCCGGCGCATCGGCTGTTCGATCTGGTGGCCGGTACCTCGACCGGCGCGCTGCTTGGCATGGCGCTCCTGATTCCCGACGAGACGGGCAAACCGCGCTTCTCGGCGCACGATCTGGTCCGCCTCTACGAGATCGGCGGCCCCCGGGTCTTCTCCCGCTCGGTCTGGCACCAGATCCGCGCGGTCGGCAACCTGGTCGACGAGAAGTACCCGGCGGACGGGCTCGAGCAGGTGCTGGCGCGGGTGTTCGACCAGCTCAAGCTGTCCCAGGTGCTGACCGAGGCGCTGATCACCTCCTACGACTTCGAGAAGCGCCATCCCTTCAATTTCAGCTCGCGCGACGCCCGCGAGGACGATAGCCACGATTTCCGCCTGGTCGACGTGATCCGCGCCGCTACCGCCGCGCCGACCTATTTCGAGCCTGCTCTCCTGAAACGGGAGAACGGCAGCGGCAACATGGCGCTGATCGACGGCGCGGTGGTCGCCTACAACCCGGCCTTGGCCGCCTACATCGAGGCGCGGCGCCTGTTCCCGGCGGCCCGGGACTTCGTCCTGCTCTCGCTGGGCACGGGGCAACTGACCCGCGGCATGCCCTACGCCGAGGTCAAGGACTGGGGCGCGGCCCGCTGGGTGCAGCCGCTCTTCTCGCTGATGTGCGACGGCGACGCCGCCATCGTCGACCAGCAGGTCGGCAACATTCTCCAGCCAAACGGCGACGGCCGGCGGCGCTACTACCGTTTCCAGCCGCGCCTGGAGGCCGCCAGCGACGACATGGACGACGCGAGCCACGACAATATCGATAAGATCAAGCGGCTGGGACAGACGATGGTGGGCGAGCGCAGCGAAGAGCTGGAAGAGCTCGCGGCGCAGCTGATTGATCAGGGATAGAACGGGGATCCGCGCCGGTCAGCCAGTAAGGTCAGCGGCAGAGTGTGACCAATCGGGCAATAGTTCCGCCGCCGGCAATCTCCGGGACGATTGCCTGTCTGTCGCCGACCTCTGTGTCGGCCTTGATGGTGCCTTCGATCACGGCGCCTGTGACGCTCTCCATGACGAAGCGGTCGCCCACGGCCATTTCACCCTTCGCTCTCTTTGTGGCCATGTGAGCGCAGGTCGAAGTGCCGGAAGGGGTCAAGTCGAAACCGTCCTCCCCGTAGATGGCGACGCAGCGGCAGTCCACGCCGGCCGTCGATGGTTCCGGGTCGTAGATCTGCACCTGGACCGCGCGGTCGATCGATGGCTGATTCGGATGCCGCAGGGTCAAGCGCTCGTTGATCAAGCGTCGGACCGCGACCCCGACGCGCAGCAGTTCAACACGGTTTTCCAAGCTGACATCGAGGCCGAGGGTCCGGGCGTTCAGCGCTGGCTCGAAGTAGTTGAGGCAATAGGCAATGTCGATCGGCACCGGGTCGTAGCCCGGCAGTTCGATCTCGGTCGCATCAAGATGAAAGACCGGCTCGGTCATCGTGGAGACGCGCCGGACGCGGCCGCGATCGACCTCGGCGCGCAGCGTCATGAGGCCGGAGGCCAGCTCCAGCACGATCTCGGTGACCGGCTCGACGGCTTCGATCAGCCCCGACTCGATGAGGAAAACGCCTAAGGCGAAGGTTCCCGAGCCGCACATGGCCCAGTAGCCTTGGCGCACGAAGTAGATGATCCCGACGTCGGCTTGCGGGTCGGTGGCTTCGGTGACCAGCACGCCGATAAGGTCGGGCTCGTCAGAAGGCCCGCAGATCAGGCGCTGTCTGACGCCGTCGAGATGCGTCTCCAGATAATCTTGCTTGGCCGCCATGTTTGCGCCCTTGATCTGCGGAGCCGCGCCGACGGCGATGCGATGTGTCATGCCGACCGCGGAGACGTCATAGGCGGTTATCATGTAATGACACTGCTCCCTGCTGGGCCGGGGCACATGAGCGCCAGGCTGGATGCGCTAACTGCTGCGGTAGCGCAGCACGGCCTTGGCCTGGCCGATCAGGCGGCCGTCCTGGTCGCGCACCTCGCATTGGGTGAAGTAGATCCGGCTGCCGCCGCCGGTCTTGCGCGCGGTCGCGGTAAGGCGCGCGCCCTCGCCGGCGGTGGCGACGAAATTGCAGTCGAGCGAGAGGGTGAAGGCGCGCCGCGGCGGTTCCCCCTCGCCGGCGTAGCAGCCGGCGTAGCCGCAGGCCGCGTCGACCAGGGTGGTCAGGGCGCCGCCATGAAGCACCCCGCTGCGGTTGAGGTGCTGCTTGCCGACCGCCATGGTCAGGACGGCCTCGTCCTCTTGCCACGCTGCGAGCTCGTAGCCGACGAGATCGGCGAAACCGCCCTTGGGTCGAAAGGTGTCGAGCATGGCGCGGAGACTGCCGCAGGCAGAAGGAGGCGGCAAGCCCCAGCGGCCAGCGCTTGACAAGCCACAGGCCTAGAGAGCGTTAACGCTTGCGCGACCACGGGTCACTACGATGGCAAGAGCTCGGGAGAAAGGTCGTTGCCCAAAGCCACTAGGATTTCGATTGCCGCTGTCGCTCTGCTCTGCAGCGTTCTTCTGATCGGCCTGGTGCCGCCCGTCGCCGATCAGATCAACCGTCAGGGCATTCGATTGCTGTCCGCGGACAATCCCCGGGCGGCTCGCTGGCTGTTCGGCTATCTCCATGTGCTCGGAAACGGCGATGCCACGAACAACCTGGGCGTCCTCTATCGGCGGGGTCTGGGTGTCGAGCGTGACCGCAAGAAGGCGATCGCGTTCTTTGAAGAAGCCGTGGGAAAAGAGGTCGTTCAGGCGCGCTACAACCTGGTCCTGACGATGCCGAACAGGTTCAAGACCCCGGACGCGGTCGTCGAGCGCCAGCTATCGCTCCTGGAAGAGAACGTCGCCCTGGGCGACATACCCTCGCACGTCCTCTATGCCGACCGGCTCTACTACGTGAACCGCGAGAAGTTCGTGCCGAACCGGGAGGCCAGGAAAATGGACGTGCTGGAGGTTGCCGCACGAACCGGCGACCCGGACTACATCTATCAGTACGGCGAAGAGCTCGAGGTGCGGGCCTTCAAGCGGGACGACGCCGAGATGATGGCGCGGGCGTTGCGCGCCTACCGGAGCGCCTACGACAAGGGCAATATCCGGGGTGCCGAAGCCTTGGGGTCGGCCAGGTCCGTTGCCGTGTGGAACACGGTACCGAGCCGGGAAGAGATCCTGGAAAAGTCCGAAGCGGAATGGACCCTGATCGCCGCGGAGGGCGGCAGCATCACCGCCAAGTGTCGCCACACCAGCCGGCGTTTCGATTGGATCGGCGAGTGGGATGAGATGTTTGCAGATCCTCTAGCGCAACAAGAGATGATCGATCGGTATCTTGCCCAAGATAACCCGACACCGTGGAGAACCAGCATCGCCTATCTTGAGGAATGCGCCGCCGCGAAAAGGCTGAGGTTCCCGCCCAATCCGCCGTTCGGCGACACGGCCCTCTACGCAATCAAGATTCGAGGCACCGTTCCCGCCTTGTTCACTTCGCCCTTGTGGGCCAACTACCGTCTCGGCCAGCTCTATGCGCTCGGCATTCATGTAGAAAGGGATATCGCCAAGGCAGTCGCGTATTTCGGCAGGGCCGAGATTTCCGACTCAGAAGCCTGGATCGAATATCTCAACACGCTGAGAGAAGAACAGCAGAATCAGCCGTAAGCGGTGGCGCCACGCGCCAGCGAGACCGTCGAAGCCCCACAGAAACGAGAATCTTCGCGTTCAGCCCTCGACCGGCCGCTCGCCGGGCTCCGCCTCGGGCAGCCGCCAGCCGTTCCTGGCCCGGCGATAGAGCACGTAAGCGTCGAGAAACGTTTACACTTAAGTGTTCTCTTGTCGCTACAATGAAGTAATGACAGGAGGAAAAAGTTTGCGACGGTTTTGGAAGATCTCGCTTGGCATTACCGTCCTATTTTGCGGTGTTTTTCTGGTTGGTTTGGTGCCGCCGGTCGCCGATCAAATAAACCGGAAAGCAATCGGAATGCTGCTCGCCGGCGACCCACATGGAGCCCGCAGGCTGTTCGGCTATCTACACATATTGGGAAATGGTGACGCTACGAACAATCTGGGCGTCTTGTATCTGCGGGGGCGGGGCGTCAAGCGCGATCGCAAAAGGGCGGTTGAGCTATTTGAAGAGGCTGTGGAGAAAAAGGTTGTTCAAGCGCGTTACAATCTGGTCCTGACGATACCAGGCAAGTTTGAGACCTCTGATGCGCTCATAAAGCGCCAATACGCGCTCTTGGAAGAGAATGTGGCCTTAGGCGACATACCATCGCATGTCTTGTATGCCGAGAGGCTCTACTTCCAGAACCGCGAGAGGTTCGTCCCGAACCGCCAGGCCAAGAAACTCGAGCTGTTGGGGGCTGCCGCGCAAACCGGCGACGCGGACTATCTTTACGCCTACGGCAAAGAGCTGGAAATTCAGGCCTTTCTTGAAGACGATGCCAAGAAGATGGTGCGGGCGCTGCGCGCCTACCGGAGTGCCTTTGAGAAGGGGCAGCAGAGCCGGGCGGCCGAGGCCTTGGGGTCGGCGAGGTATCTTCCCGAATGGAACGCGGAGCCGAGTCGGGAAGAAGTGTTGGGCAAGACAGAAACGGAATGGCTTATAATCGCCGCAGAGGGCAGTGTTACAGCCAAGTGCCACCATGGCAACCGGCGGTTTAATTGGATGCAGAGGACCGATGAAGTACTGAACAATCCTTCAGAGTTGCAAGAGATGGTCAATCAATATCTTGAACAAGACAATCCCACACCATGGGAGTTATCAATTGCCCATCTCGAAGATTGCGCAGAGGCGATGTGTGCCGGGAGCGGGGCGCGGCTCCGGCGATGCGAGGCGACAAAGCTGCCATCTCGGCTTAATCCTCCCTTCGGCGACACGGCCCTTTACGCTCGCAAGCGTATAGGAACCCTGGCTGCCGCTTTGGTCAATTCCCCAATGTGGGCTACTCTCTATCTTGGCCAGATTTACGCGCTCGGAATTCATGTTGAAAGGGATCGAGCCAAGGCAATCACCTATTTCAACAGGCTCAAAACGCCCTCCGCAAAAGCTTGGATCGATCACCTAATCTCGCACAGCGAGAAACGACGGTAAGGCCAACAAGCAACGAAGCCACGTTTCTGGCCCAGGCGACCAGCCGATGGCCGACAAGACCGCCGAAGCCGTCCGAAGAGATGCGCGAAGTTCTAGCTTGTCAGCCCTCGACCAGCCGCTCGCCGGGCTCCGCCTCGGGCAGCTTCCAGCCGTTCCTGGCCCGGCGATAGAGCACGTAGGCGCCCAGAAGCGCGACGACCACGCCGAGGATCGGGCGCGGGATCCCGCCCATCATGATCAGCGGCACGGCGACGGCGAAGCAGGCGACCGGCATGTAGAACAGCGTCCACTTCTGGCTGCTGCGCTTGGCCTGATAGTAGGGGAAGACAGCAGAGAAGCAGGCCATGATCAGGAAGAAGAGCGACCAGGGCCGGGTTACGAAGGGGGTCAGGTCGGTGGTGATCGCCATGGCGCGGGCGAGGTTGAGCTCGGCGATGTTGCCCAGCACCACGCCCAGGATCATCGGCGCCAGGGGAAATCCGAACTGGCGCATCAGGAAGCCCAGGATGCCGAACCAGAGCAGGGTCCAGAGATCGAAGGCGACATTGTTGATGGCGAACACGCCGATGCCGCAGAAGCCGAAGATGATCGCCGCCAGCATGTACATGCGGATCCGCGTGACCAGCACGAAGACCCGCAGCATGAAGGATTGCAGGCCGAGCATCATGAAGGTCGCGAGGAAGAAGGCGATGAAGATGGCGTAGGCCAGGACCGGCTCCTCGGCGATGAAGGTCGGGCTCGGCACAACGTCGTGGATCAGCAGCGCCCCCAGCATGATGGCCGCCGTGACGTCGCCCGGGATGCCGAGCGCCATCATGGTGATCAGCGCGCCGCCCTCGACCGCGTTGTTCGAGCTCTCCGGCGCGATGATGCCGTCGGGCGTGCCCTTGCCGAACTGCTCCGGGGTCTTGGAGGCCTTCTTGGCCTGATCGTAGGCCAGGATGTTGGCAATCGAGCCGCCGGCGCCGGGCAGGATGCCGGTGAAGACGCCGATCAGCGCGGAGCGGATGACGACAACCCAGCGCTTGGCGAGAGTGCGCACCGCCGCCAGATGCTCGATCCTGATCTTCACCTGCTGGCGCTCGGTAAGCGACTTCCTCGCCGCAACGGGATCGCGCACGTCGCGCAGCAGCTGGCTGAAGGCGAAGAGGCCGATCAGCACGGCGATGAAGTCGAAGCCCGAGAGCAGGGCGTCGCTGCCGAAGTCGAAGCGCGCCATGCCGACCGCCTCGTCCTCGCCGACCGTGCGCACCAGCAGGCCGATGGCCCCGGCGATCAGGCCCTTCACCAGGTTCCGGCCCGAGAGGCTGGCGGTGATCGTGAGCGCGAAGATCACCAGCATGAAGAAGTCCCAGGGATTGAACTCCAGGCCGATGCGCGCGAGCTGCGGCGAAAGCGTGACCAGCAGGATGGCGCTGATGATGCCGCCGCAGAAGGAGGACCAGACGCCGATGCCCAGCGCCAGGCCCGGCTCGCCCCGGCGCGCCATGGGAAAGCCGTCGAAGGTCGTGGCGACCGAGGAGGGCGTGCCCGGGATGCCGGTCAGGATGCCGGCCATGAGGCCGCCGGAGAGCCCGCCGACCAGCACGCTCACCATGGTCGCCAGGCCCTGGGCCGGCGGCATGCCGAAGGTGAAGGGCAGGGTCAGCACCACGGCCATGGCAATGGTGAAGCCGGGGATGGCCCCGGCGATCAGCCCGCCGGCCACGCCGATCAGCATGAAGGCGAGGGTCTCGAGGTTGGCGATCTCGCCGAAAGCCAGGAGGACGTTTTCCAGGATCATTCGGTGCCTCCGGCGGTCAGAAAGGCGAGAAGATCACGCCGGGCGGCAGGATCACCTCGAGGGCGAAGGTGAAGAGGCTCCACATGCCGCCCACCGTGGCCAGTGCCACGACGGCGTGGAGCGCCAGCTTTCTCGGCTGCCAGCCGCCCAGCACGCTCATCAGGGTGAAGACGAAGAGCACGCCGCCGATCAGGCTGCCGAGCACCGGCAGGGTGACCAGGTAGAGGAAGAAGAGGACGAAGCAATAGATCGGGTTGCGCCAGTAAGCGAGCCAGCCGATCGGATCGGTCGGCATGGCGCTGTGGTCGTCCGAATGATAGTCGTCCTTGGGCGCCGGCCCCCGGCTTAGCGACTGGAAGAGATAGATCGCGCTCAGCAGCGTGAGCGCCGCCAGGATAACCCGGGGCCAGGCCGAGGGCGGCAACTGGCCGTAGTCGGGGTCCCGGATGCTGAAGGTCGACCAGAAGAGCACGCCGCAGGCCGCCAGCAGCAGGATCGCGATGACGGCATCCCGGTTCAGGCGGCCCATGGCACCCTCTTCTCCGGTTCGGATAGGGAAAGGGATCCCGGGCCCTTCGCGCTTGTCGTTGCCCAGGCCCGGGATCGCAGCGAATCCGGCTTACTTCTTGTAGAGGCCGATCTTGATCGCGACCGCTTCGTGCTCGGCGTAGGTCTTGTCCGCCCACTCGCGGAACCCGTCCGGGCCGACCCAGTTCACGTCGGTGCCCTTGGCGTCCATCTGGGCCCTGAGGTCCTGGTCCTCGGCGGCCTTTTTGAAGATCGCCGCCCAGTGGTCGATGACCTCCTTCGAGGTACCCTTGGGCACCACGATGCCCCGGTCGAGCGCGTAGATCATGTCGACCCCCAGCTCCTTCAGGGTCGGCATGTCCGGCAGGTGCTTGGAGCGCTCCTCGGCGGCGATCGCGAAGCCCTTGAGCTCGCCGGTCTCCATGTACTTGCGGCCCGAGGCGACGTTGATGCCGCCCATGTCGATCGCGCCGGAGAGCAGCGCAGTCATGCGCTCGCGGGTGCCGTCATAGGGCACGAACTTGAACTCCATGCCGGTGCGCTCCGAAAGGAGCAGCCAGTAGAACTGGCTGGTCGAGCCGAAGGTGGCGCCGACCTTGACCGTACCGGGGCTGGCGAGCGTCGCCTTCTTGAACTCCTCGAAGTTGTTCCAGGGCACGTTGGCCGAAGCGCCGACGATGTCCGGCGTCGAGGTCAAGAGCGAGACCGTCTCGAAGTTGTCGTAGTGGTAGTCGATGCGGCCGTTCAGGTAGCTGGTGATGGCGCTCTGGTGAATGGCGAAGAGCGTGCAGCCGTCGCCCTTGGCCTTGGCCGCTTCCTTGGCGCCCTTGTTGCCGCCCTGGCCGGGCACGGTGACGACCTTGATCTTCGGTGTCACGTCCATCTCTTGGATGGTCTTCTCGAAGATCGAGAAGATCACGTGGGTGCCGCCGCCGGCCTTCCAGGGCACGATCAGCTTGGCGGTCTTGCACGGCATATCCGCGGCGGCAGCGCTCTCCGGCGCGAGGGCGAGGGCGCCGAGAGCGAAAGCGGCGGCCGTGGCAACGAGTCTCTGTTTCATGACGAGCCTTCCCTGTTGAGTTTTCGCCTGGCGGGCCGGGCAGTGCCCGGACCGGACGGCGGCTGATTGCTTGGCTGCCAGCCTAGAAAAGTTGGGGATCGCGGGCAAGGTCGCCCCGGCGCCTCGAAGCCTGTTGTGCCGCCGCCGGAAACTTGAGGGAATGCGGGACGGCCGCCTGGTGGCCGGCTTGTTCGAGAGGGGACCCCGCAATGCTCGGCTATCTCACGACCATTTTCTGCTGTCAGCTGATCGGAGAGCTCTTTGTCACCGCCCTGCAGATCCCGGTGCCCGGCCCGGTCGTCGGCATGGCGCTGCTGTTCTTAGGCCTGCTGGTGCACGGCTCGATCCCCGAGGATCTCGGCGCCACCGCCAATGTGCTGATCGGCAATCTCTCCCTGCTGTTCGTCCCGGCCGGGGTCGGCGTCATGCTGCACGTGCAGCTGCTCGGCCGCGATTGGCTGCCGATCTCGGTCGCGCTCGTGGTCAGCACGGCGCTGACCATCGCGGTCACAGGCGGGCTCATGGTCTGGCTGGCGCCGCGCCGGCCCGAGGTCGCCGGCGGGGATGCCGCCGGCGGGGAAGGGCCAGGCGGGGAAGGGGAGAAGGGCTGATGCGCGAGTTCGGCGATATCTGGGTCTACCTCAGCGCCAGCCCACTGCTGCACCTGACCCTCACCCTGGTCGCCTACCAGATCGGCAGCCTCATCTACCGCCGGGGCCGGCTCAATCCGCTGCTCAACCCGGTGCTGGTCGCGGTGGTCCTGGTCGTCGCCGTCCTGAGCGGGACCGGCACCGCCTACGAACGTTATTTCGACGGCGCCCAATTCGTGCACTTCCTGCTCGGCCCGGCGACGGTCGCGCTGGCCATCCCGCTCTACCGGCAGTTCGACAAGGTCCGCCGCTCGGCCCTGGCCGTGCTGGCCAGCATCGTGATGGGTTCGCTGACCGCGTCGGCCTCGGCGGTCGCCATCGCCTGGGCGCTCGACGGCTCGCGGGAAGCGCTCCTGTCCCTGGCGCCCAAGTCCGTGACCGCGCCGGTGGCCATGGGCATCACCGAGCAGTTCGGCGGGCTGCCGTCGCTGACCGCCGTGCTGGTGATCATGACCGGCGTGCTCGGCGCGATGATCGGCCCGCCGATCCTGAACCTGCTGCGCATCAAGGACTGGCCGGCCAGGGGGCTGGCGATCGGCACCGCCAGCCACGGCATCGGCACGGCGCGGGCGGTGCAGATCAACGAGGTGGCCGGGGCCTTCTCCGGCTTGGCGATGGGCCTGAACGCCCTGGCCACGGCCCTGCTGCTGCCGCTGTTCTGGAAGCTTTTCTTCGCGGGGTGAAGGGCGCGGATCGGTTCCGCCCGCGGCTCTCCCCGCTTGACTCACGTGTGCATTTGTTCGCTTTATGTTCTCATGTCTGCCCCGGCCATCCTCCACGCCGATCTCGACGCCTTCTACGCCTCGGTCGAGCAGCTGCTCGACCCCGCGCTGAGGGGCAAGCCCATAGCCGTCGGCGGCGGGGTGGTGCTGGCGGCGTCCTACGAGGCCAAGGCCTTCGGCGTGCAGAGCGGCATGCCCGGGCGCCGCGCGCGGGAGCTCTGCCCGGAGCTGGTCTTCGTCAGCGGCCGCTTCGACGAGTACCAGCGTCTCGGCGACGCGGCGATCGCGGTCCTTGGCGACTTCACGCCCCTGGTCGAGCGGATCTCGATCGACGAGGCCTTCGCGGACGTGACCGGCTCGGTCCGCCTCCTCGGGCCGCCCGAAGAGATGGCGACGCGCATCCGCGAGCGGGTGCGGGCCGAACTGGGGCTGCCGATCTCGCTCGGCGTGGCCAGCACCAAGCACCTGGCCAAGATCGCCTCGCAGGTCGCCAAGCCCGACGGTCTGGCCGTGGTCCGGCCGGGGACGGAGCGCGACTTCCTGCGTGACCTGCCGGTCGAGCTGATCTGGGGCGTCGGCCCGGTGACCAAGGCCCGGCTGGCCGAGCGGGACATCGTCACGATCGGCCAGTTGGCCGCGACCGAGGAGCGCACGCTCAAGCGGCTCCTGGGCGAGGCGGCGGGCGAGAAGCTCTCGGCCCTGTCGGCCAACCGCGACGCGCGCAGGGTCGTGACGGGGCGCCGCGCGCGCTCGGTCGGCGCGCAGTCGGCGCTCGGCCGCAAGCCGGCGGTCGCGGCCGTTTACCGGCCGACCCTGCTCTATCTCGCCGACCGGGTCGCGTCCCGGCTCCGCGCCAAGGGCCGGGCCGGCCGCACCGTGACGCTGCGGGTCCGCTTCGCCGACCTGAGGGCCGTCACGCGCTCGATCACGCTGCCCGCGGCGATCTCGGCGACCGCGATCCTGGCCGAGGTCGCGGTCGATCTGCTGCGCGCTGCCCTGGCCGATCACCCGGACGAAAGGACCCTCTCGCTGCTCGGCGTCTCGGTCTCGCAGCTCGAGAAGAACGCGGCCCTGCAGCTCGAGTTCCCGCTCCGGCTGGGCGACGAGAAGCGCCGGCCCGGCACCGGCAAGGGCGCGGCCCGCTGGGCGGCCGACCGGGCGATGGACAAGGTCCGCGCGCGTTTCGGGCGCGCGGCGATCGGCTACGGATCCACGGTCCTGGGCGAGGGCCGCGCGGTCCCCGACGCCTTTCGCGCGCTGGCCGAGCGGGAGCTGTGAGCTCCGGCGTGTTGACTTCTTTCCGGCACGGCGGTAAAAAATGAGAACAAAACATGAACAACAAGCGACAGAGGAAACCCCCATGTCCCTGGTCATGGCTCCGGAAAAACCGCCGGCAGAGGCTGCCGGCTCGGCGGTCGACCTCGCGGTTCTGCGCGAGCGGGTCCAGGCGCTGGAATCGGGCGGTGCGCGCCCGGCGGTCCAGCCCCTGGGCGTGCCGGCGCTCGACCGCCGCCTGCCGGGCGGCGGGCTGGCGCTCGGTGTCCTGCACCAAATCGAGGGGCGGCGTGACGAGTGGGACGACGCCCCGGCCGCCGGCTTCTGCCTGGCGCTGATCGCGCCGATCCTGGCGAGCCGGGCGGGCCCGGCGGTCTGGGTGACCCGGCGCGACGACCTCTCCGGACGCGGGATCGCGGCCCTGGGACTCGACCCGGCGCGCTTCCTGATCGTCCGGGCCGATGACGACCGGGAGGTGCTCTGGGCCATGGAGGAGGTGCTCAAGTGCCGCTCGCTCGCCGCCGTGGTGGGCGAGGCGGCCGAGTTGGAGCCCGCCGCCGGGCGGCGCCTGCAGCTCGCCGCCGAGGCCAGGGGTGGAGAGGCGGGGGCTGGGGGCGTCACCGCCTTCCTGCTGCGCCGCCGCTTCGGGCCGCCGCGCCGCGCCGAGCCGCCGAGCACGGCGCATAGCCGCTGGTGCGTGGCCGCGGCGCCCTCGGCGTCGGCGCCCTTGCCGGAACTTCCCGGCCGGCCGCGCTGGCAGGTCGAACTGAAGCGCTGCCGCGGCGCGGCGCCGGGCAACTTTATCGTGGAGTGGGACGATGCGTCGGGTGATTTCGCTATGGCTGCCGCGCTTTGCGACGGACCGGATCAGGCGGCGGGAGCTGGCCTCCCGAGGCGCCGCCGGGCCGGATACCCGGAAGCCGAGCTCAGGCGCGCCGGCTGAGCCCCCGGCTCCCGCCGAACCGCTCGCCCTGGTGCGCGGCGAGGGCGGACGCCTCGACCTGGCCGCGGTCGACCAGGCGGCGGCCGACGCCGGGCTCGCTCCGGGCCTGCCGCTGGCCGACGCCCGGGCCATCCGCCCCGATCTGGCGACCCGAACCTGGGTGCCCGGCGAAGATGCCCGGGCGCTCGCAGCGCTGGCTGCCTGGTGCGGCCGCTATACCCCCTGGACCGCCGTCGACGGCGCCGGTGAGGCGCCGGGCGGGGGCGGCGGCATCCTGCTCGACGTTACCGGCTGCGCCCACCTCTTCGGCGGCGAGGAGGCCCTCCTGGCCGATCTCGTGGCGCGGCTCGAGGCCCAGGGCTTCACCGCGCGGGCGGCGCTCGCCGAGACCATCGGCGCCGCCTGGGCGCTGGCCCGCTTCGCGACCGGCCCCGCGCGGCCCTGGCGGCGGGTGCCGCCGGGCGGGCTCAGCGACGCCCTGGCGCCCCTGCCGCCGGCCGCGCTCCGCCTGCCGCCAGCCGCCGTCGAGCTGTCGCACCGGCTCGGGCTGACCCGGATCGACGCGCTCTACGGCCTGCCGGCGGCCACCCTCGGCCCGCGCTTCGGCCTGGAGCTCGCCGAGCGGCTGCGCCAGGCCCTGGGCGAGGTGCCGGAGACGCTCTCGCCCCTCCAGGCCGTGCCCGAGGCGCTGGCGCGCCGGGTCTTCGCCGAGCCGATCGCCACGGCCGAGGACATCGCCCGTGGCCTGCAGTCCCTCGCCGTCGAGCTCTGCCGCCGCTTGGAGGACGTCCAGATCGGCGCGCGGCGGCTCGAGGCCACGGTCTACCGGGTCGACGGCGGGCTGCGCCGGCTCTCCCTGGGCCTCAGCCGGGCGAGCCGGGACCCGGCCCACCTGTCGCGGCTGTTCGCCGGTAAGATCGAGCAGATCGACCCGGGCTTCGGCATCGAGGTCCTGACCCTGGCGGCGACCCGGACCGAGGGCCTGACCGCCCTGCAGCTGCTGCTCGGCCGCGAGGATGGCGGCCCGAAGGGCTTCGCCGAGAGCGCAGAAGGCGGCGAATACACCGCGTTGATCGACCGCCTGGGCGCGCGCCTCGGTCCCGCGCGGGTGGTGCGGCGCCTGCCGTGCGAAAGCCATCTGCCGGAACGCGCGGAGCGGAGCGGGTCGGCGCTCGAGGCCGCACCGAAGACGGAAGGGTCGAAGAGCGTCCCGCCGGGAAGTCCCGCACGGCCGGCCTCGCCGCGCCCGGTCTATCTCTTTTCCCGGCCCGAGGCGGTCGAGGCCGTGGCGCTCCTGCCCGATCACGCCCCGGCCCGCTTCCGCTGGCGGCGCCTGCTGCACCGGGTGGTGCGGGCCGAGGGCCCCGAGCGGGTCGCCGCGGAGTGGTGGCGCGGCGAAGCCGACGAGGCCGAGGCGGCACGCGACTACTTCCGGGTCGAGGACGAGGCCGGCCGGCGCTACTGGCTCTACCGCGCCGACGGCCGCTGGTACCTCCATGGGCTGTTTGCGTGATCGCCGCAGCCTGGAAGCAGGACAGCAACTCGTTGTCATGCCCGTGCTCGACACGGGCATCCAGGAGCGGTGGGCACGACATTTGCCCTGTAGCCTCTGGGTGCCCGGACTAGGGCCTGTTGGCACTCAGGGCGGGCTCCTGGTCCGAGTGAAATCGACCCGCTGTTAGGCGCGAGGAGGAAGGACATGCGGAGCATATTCGACCCCCAGTCTCAGTCTCTGGGAGCAACGCGGCAGCGGGTCGATTTCACCGGATCCCTTCGGGACGGGGCGCATTTGCGCCGGGGCGGCGTCGCGGAAGGCCTTGTGGGGCCCAACCCCACGGCGCCTCCCGCTCCTGGCCCCGGCGCAAATTCGCTCCCGCCAGGAGCACGCCGTGAGTGTCAACAGGCCCTAGTCCGGGCATGACAGAAATGTCGTGGGCCTAGATGCATGACCGCCTATGCCGAGCTCCAGGTCACCAGCAACTACAGCTTCCTGCGCGGCGCGTCCCATCCCGACGAGCTGGTCTTCACCGCCAGGGCCCTGGGCCTCGCCGCCATCGGGATCGCCGACCGCAACACGCTCGCCGGCGTGGTGCGCGCCCATGTCGCGGCCAAGGAGGCCGGGATCAAGCTGCTGGTCGGCGCCCGACTGGTCCCGGAGGACGGCCCGGAGATCCTCTGCTACCCCCGGGACCGGGCCGCCTACGGCCGGCTCTGCCGGCTCCTCACCCTGGGCAAGCGCCGCGCCGAGAAGGGCGACTGCCGCCTGACCCTGGAGGAGGTGATCGGCCACGGCGAGGGCCAGAGCCTGATCGTGCTGCCGCCGGAGGCGCTGGACGAGGCCTTCCGCGCCCAGCTCGCGGCGCTCGCCCGGACCCTGCCGGGGGCCTCCCTGGCCGGCCAAATCCTCTACCGGGGCGACGACGCCCGGCGCCTGGCGGCGCTCGCCGGGCTGGCCGAGGCCTGCGGCGCGCCCCTGGTGGCCGGCAACGACGTCCTGATGCACGACCCGGGGCGCAAGCCCCTGCTCGACGTCCTCACCTGCATCCGCGAGCACTGCACGATCGATGAGGCCGGCTTTCGCCTGGAGGCCAATGCCGAGCGCCACCTCAAGCCCCCGGCCGAGATGGCGCGTCTCTTCGCCCGCTATCCCGGGGCCGTGGCCCGCAGCCTCGAGATCGCCGGAGCCTGCCGCTTCGACCTGGACCAGCTGCGCTACGAGTACCCCAGGGAGATCACCGGCGAAGAGTGCAGCCCCCAGGCGGAGCTGGAGCGACTGACCTGGGCCGGCGCCCGGGCCCGCTACCCCGAGGGCGTGCCGGAGCCGGTCGCGCAGAGCCTGCGCCACGAGCTCGCGCTGATCGGCGGGCTCGACTACGCGCCCTATTTCCTGACCGTCCACGACCTGGTGCGCTTCGCCAAGTCGCGCGGCATCCTGTGCCAGGGGCGGGGCTCGGCGGCCAACTCCTCGGTCTGCTTCTGCCTCGGCATCACCGAGGTCGACCCCGCGCGCCTCGACCTGCTGTTCGAGCGCTTCGTCAGCGCCGAGCGCCGGGAGCCGCCCGACATCGACGTCGACTTCGAGCACGAGCGCCGCGAGGAGGTGATCCAGTACGTCTACGAGAAGTACGGCCGCGAGCGGGCCGGTCTGGCCGCCACGGTGATCTGCTACCGCGGCCGCAGCGCGGTGCGCGAGGTCGGCAAGGCCATGGGGCTTTCCGAGGACACGGTGTCCGCGCTGTCCGGCGCGATCTGGGGCTGGAGCCGCGAGGGCGTGCGCGAAGAGCAGGTGCGCGAGCTGGGCCTGGATCCCGGCGACCGGCGGCTGGCGCGCGCCCTGGACCTGACTCGCGAGCTGATCGGCTTCCCGCGCCACCTCTCCCAGCATGTCGGCGGCTTCGTCATGACCGAGGGGCCGCTCTGCGAGCTGGTGCCGATCGAGAACGCCGCCATGGCGGAGCGCACGGTGGTCGAGTGGGACAAGGACGACCTCGACGCGCTCGGCATCCTCAAGGTCGACGTCCTGGCGCTGGGCATGCTGACCTGCCTGCGCAAGGCCTTCGCCTTCCTGAGGGCGCACTACGGCCGCGACCTTACCTTGCACGGTGTGCCCCAGGAGGATCCGGCGGTCTACGACATGCTCTGCCGGGCCGACTCGATCGGGGTTTTCCAGGTCGAGAGCCGGGCCCAGATGTCGATGCTGCCGCGCCTCAAGCCGCGCACCTTCTACGACCTGGTGATCGAGGTCGCGATCGTGCGCCCCGGGCCGATCCAGGGCGACATGGTGCACCCCTATCTGCGCCGCCGCGACGGCCTGGAGGCCGAAACCTACCCCTCGGAGGAACTGAAGGCGGTGCTCGGCCGGACCAAGGGCGTGCCCCTGTTCCAGGAGCAGGCGATGAAGATCGCCATCGTCGCGGCCGGCTTCACGCCGTCCGAGGCCGACCGCCTGCGCCGGGCCATGGCGACCTTCCGCCGGCTCGGCACGATCCAGAACTTCCACGACAAGTTCGTCGAGGGCATGGCCGCGCGCGGCTACGACCGCGACTTCGCCCAGCGCTGCTTCCGACAGATCGAGGGTTTCGGCGACTACGGCTTCCCGGAGAGCCACGCCGCCAGCTTCGCCCTGCTGGTCTACGTCTCTTCCTGGGTCAAGTGCCACTATCCGGCGGTCTTCGCCGCCGCGCTGCTGAACAGCCAGCCCATGGGCTTCTACGCCCCGGCCCAGATCGTGCGCGACGCCCGCGAGCACGGCGTCGAGGTGCGCCCGCCGGACGTCAACTGCAGCGACTGGGACTCGACCCTGGAGCCGGGGGCAGGCGCCGGGGAAGGGGTCTGGGCCCTGCGCCTCGGCCTGCGTCAGGTCAAGGGCATGATCGAGGCCGATGCCCTGAGCCTGGTGGCGCGGCGCGGCAATGGCTATCCCGATCCGCTCGCGCTCTGGCGCCGGGCCGGGCTCAAGACCAGGTCGCTGGAGGCCTTGGCGCGGGCCGACGCCTACGGCTCCATGGGGCTCGGCCGGCGCGAGGCGCTCTGGGCGGTGAAGGGCCTGCCCGAGGATCCCCTGCCGCTCTTCGCCGCCGCCGGCGAGGAGGAGCGCGGTGAGGAGCCCGAGGTTTCCCTGCCCGCCATGGCGCCGGGTGAGGCGGTGGTCGAGGACTACCGCGCGCTCCGCCTCTCGCTCAAGGCCCACCCGCTTTCCTTCCTGCGTGACTCGCTGAAACGCCGGGGCGTCATAACCGCCGAGCAGATGGCCGCCTGCCGCAACGGCCGCCGGGTCACGGTGGCCGGCCTGGTCCTGGTGCGCCAGCGTCCCGGCACGGCCAAGGGCGTGATCTTCGCGACCCTGGAGGACGAGACCGGCGTGGCCAACACGGTGATCTGGAGCCACGTCTTCGAGCGCTACCGGGCGGCCGTCATGAAGGCCAGCCTGCTGATCGTCGAGGGAAGCGTGCAGAAGGAAGGCCTGGTGATCCATCTGGTGGCCGAGCGTCTGACCGACGCGACCGAGCGCCTGATCGACCTGGCCGAGGCCGACCGGGAGGGCGCGCAGAGGTCAGCCGGCGCCGCCTTCGAGGCGGCCCAGGCCAGGGCCGACGAGGTGCGCCGTCCCCAGCACCCGATGCCGGCGAGCGGCCCCATCGCCCGGCACCCGCGCGACGTCAATCCCATGCCGAAGTCGCGCGACTTTCACTGACCGGCGGGCGGGGCTCGAAGGAAATTGAGCGGCGACAGGGGGATACGTCTGCTTGTTCCAATGCTTCGCGAGAAGGGCCTACGGCGTGCCGATCGGCCAAGCAGCCGGCATATCACGTGCTTTCGCCTCCCCATGGCGCACGACCATCGACTCGCCGCAGGGCGCGCCCGGGCGGAGGGAAACGGGCCACCTTGAGCGTCTGCCCCGTTAGCGCGGGACAGAGCCAAGCCTTAGCCCGGCTCAGGCGTTGGTGTTGGCCTCGATGCCCTTGTCGTCGAGCATCTGCTGCAGCTCGCCCGACTGGAACATCTCGCGGATGATGTCGCAGCCGCCCACGAACTCGCCCTTGACGTAGAGCTGGGGGATGGTCGGCCAGGAGGTGAAGTCCTTGACGCCCTGGCGCAGGCCGGGGTCCTGCAGCACGTCGATGCCCTTGAAGCGGACGCCCAGGTGGGTCAGCACCTGCACCACGGTGGCCGAGAAGCCGCACTGGGGAAAGACCGGCGTCCCCTTCATGAAGACCACCACGTCGTTGTCCGTGATCTCCTGCTTGATACGTTCGAAGACAGGGTTGTCCATGGTGCTCATTGGCGGCTTTTCCTCATGTGCTGCTAGGTGGCGGAAGTCTCAGGTTCCGGTCGGAAGGGAAGTCTGCAGCGCCAGGGCGTGGAGCTCGTCGCCCATGCGCCCCTGCAGGGCCTGGTAGACCATCTGGTGCTGCTGGACCCGGGACTTGCCTCTGAACGATTCCGAGATGACGTAGGCGGCATAGTGGTCGCCGTCTCCGCGCAGGTCCTCGATAGTCACCTGGGCGTCGGGGATCGCCTGCTTGATCAGCTGCTCGATATCTCCCGGGTTCATCGGCATGACATTAGACCTCGGCCTCTCTCACCTTCCCAATACGATGGGCGTCACGACCGCGAAGGGTCGAGGTCTCCCATGTAGCCCGGGAGCCAGTCTTCGTGGACCCGCGCCAGGTCGGCCAGCGATATGGGCGCGCCGCCCGGCAGTATCAAGCTTTCGCCGCCCGTCACACCGATCACGCCGACCGGCACACCGGCCGCCTCGGCTCGCGCCAAGACCCCGCCCGCGTCGGAGACGGCGATAATGTAGCGCGCCTGGTCCTCGCCGAACAACCACGCAAGAATTGAGGGATTGCCCGGCCCGGCCGGGGGGTCGACCCGGGCGCCCAGGCCGCCCGCGAGGGCCATCTCGGCCAGGGCCACCGCCAGTCCGCCGTCGGAGAGGTCGTGGCAGGCGCTCACGCCGCCCTCGGCGATCAGGCCGCGCACGAAATCTCCGTTGCGCCGCTCGGCCGCCAGGTCCACGGCCGGCGGCGGGCCGTCCTCGCGCCCCTCGATGGCGGCGAGATAGGCCGAAGCGCCCAGGTGGCCGGCGGTCTCGCCGATCAGGATCAGGGTCTGTCCGGCCTCGCTGAAGGCCAGGCCGGCCCGGCGGTCGAGGTCCTCGATGAGGCCGACGCCGCCGATCGCGGGTGTCGGCAGGATCGCCTCGCCGTTGGTCTCGTTGTAGAGCGAGACGTTGCCCGAGACGACGGGAAAGCCGAGCGCCCGGCAGGCCTCGCCCATGCCCTCGATGCAGCCGACGAACTGCCCCATGATCTCCGGCCGCTCCGGGTTGCCGAAGTTCATGTTGTCGGTCACGGCCAGGGGCTGCGCGCCGACCGCGGTCAAGTTGCGCCAGGCTTCTGCGACGGCCTGGGCGCCGCCGCGGCGCGGGTCTGCCCGGCAGTAGCGCGGCGTGCAGTCGACGGTCATGGCGAGCCCCCGCCGGGTGCCGTGGATCCGCACCACCGCCGCGTCGCCGCCGGGCCCGGCGACGGTGTCGGCCATGACGCTGTGGTCGTACTGTTCCCAGACCCAGCGGCGGCTGCAGAGATCGGGCGACGCCATCAGCCGCTTCAGAATCGCCCCGGTGTCGGCGGGGGCGGCCAGGCTGGCCGGCTCGAGCGGCGCGCGTTCGGGTGTGGGCGTCCATGGCCGGTCGTACTCGGGCGAGGCCTGGGCGAGGGGATCGATCGGCAGGTCGCCGACGGTCTCGCCGTGCATCCGGAGCACCATGCGCCCCGTGTCGGTCAGCCGTCCGATCACGGCGAAGTCCAGGTCCCACTTGGCGAAGATGTCCCGCGCCAGTCCCTCGCGACCCGGCTTCAGGACCATCAGCATGCGTTCCTGGCTCTCCGAGAGCATCATCTCGTAGGGCGTCATGGCCTCCTCCCGGCAGGGCACCCGGTCTAGGTCGAGCTCGACCCCGACGCCCCCCTTGGAGGCCATCTCGAAGGAGGAGGAGGTCAGGCCGGCGGCGCCCATGTCCTGGATCGCGACGATGGCGTCCGTCGCCATCAGCTCCAGGCAGGCCTCGATCAGCAGCTTCTCGGTGAAGGGGTCGCCGACCTGGACGGTCGGGCGCTTCTCCTCCGAGGCCTCGTCGAACTCGGCCGAAGCCATGGTCGCCCCGTGGATCCCGTCGCGGCCGGTCTTCGAGCCGACGTAGACCACGGGATTGCCGGGGCCGGCGGCCGCCGAACGGAAGATCCGGTCGGCCCTGGCCAGGCCGACCGTCATGGCGTTGACCAGGATGTTTCCGTTGTAGGCCGCGTGGAAGTTGACCTCGCCGCCCACGGTCGGGATGCCGACACAGTTGCCGTAGCCGCCGATGCCCGCGACGACGCCGGCCAGCAGGTGCCGGGTCTTGGGGTGCTCCGGGTCGCCGAAGCGCAGCGCGTTGAGGTTGGCGACCGGGCGGGCGCCCATGGTGAAGACGTCGCGCAGGATACCGCCGACGCCGGTCGCCGCGCCCTGGTAGGGCTCGATGAAGGAGGGGTGGTTGTGGCTCTCCATCTTGAAGACGGCCGCAAGGCCCTCGCCGATGTCGATCACGCCGGCGTTCTCGCCCGGCCCCTCGATCACCTGCGGTCCTTCGGTCGGCAGGGTCTTCAGCCAGCGCTTGGAAGACTTGTAGGAGCAGTGCTCGGACCACATGACGGAGAAGATGCCCAGTTCGAGCAGGTTGGGCGCCCGCCCCATGATCTCCAGGATCCGCTGGTACTCCTTGTCGTCGATGCCGTGGGCGGTGACCACGTCGGGGGTGATCGCCGTTCCGGCGGCGGCCGTGGTCACGAGAGCGCCTCCGCCAGACCGGCGAAGAAAGGCGCGCCGTCGGTGCCGCCCAGATCGGGGTCCGCGAGGCGCTCGGGGTGGGGCATGAGACCCAGCACCGTCTTGGCTTCGTTGGTCACGCCCGCGATGTTGCCGAGCGAGCCGTTGGGATTGGCCGCCGTGGTCGGGTTGCCCTCGGCGTCGCAGTAGCGGAAGGCGATCTGATTCCGGTCTTCCATACGGGCCAAGGTGTCGGCGTCGGCGAAGTAGTTGCCGTCGTGATGCGCCACGGGAAAGCGCAAGGCCTGACCGGTCTCGTAGCGGGAGGTGAAGAGGCTCTGGCCGGTCTCGACCCGGATGTGGACCTCCCTGCAGACGAACTTCAGGTGGGCGTTGCGCAGCAGGGCGCCAGGTACCAGCTGGGTCTCGGCCAGCATCTGGAAGCCGTTGCAGATGCCAAGGACCGGGACACCCTTCACCGCCCGGGCGACCACCTCCTTCATGACCGGAGAATGGGCCGCCATGGCGCCGCAGCGCAGGTAGTCGCCGTAGGAGAAGCCGCCCGGCAGCACGATCAGGTCGACCCGGTCGAAGTCGCTGTCCTTGTGCCAGACCATGAGCGGCTCCCGCCCCGTGGCCCGGTGCAGGGCGACCTTGGCGTCGCGGTCGCAGTTGGAGCCGGGGAAGACGACGACCGCAGCTTTCATGGAAAGGGATGCCTCCCGGCCTGTCCTCGTCCGCCTACTCGGGCGAGAGCTCGATCGTGTAGGTCTCGATCACGGGATTGGCCAGCAGCTTGTCGCACATGGCCTCGACCGCGGCTTTCGCCCGCTCAGGGTCCTGCTCGTCCAGGGAGAGCTCGATGACCTTGCCCTGGCGCACGTCGTGGACTCCGCCGAAGCCGAGGCCGTGCAAGGCGTGTTCGATCGCCTTGCCCTGGGGATCGAGCACGCCCGCTTTCAGAACGACGTTGATCTTGGCCTGCACGCCCAGCCTTCCGACTCCGCCCGCCGCCGCGCGGCGCGGCGCGAGACTAGCCACGCCACGGGGTGATGACAAGCACCGGCGAGAGGGTGGCAAGCCGGCCGAGCGGCCCTATTGCACGACCTTGGGGCCCTGCAGGTCGACCCGCGCGGCCTCGGGCAGCACGCCCAGCCGCCGGGCGACCT
The DNA here is from genome assembly GCA_030064845.1 of Kiloniellales bacterium. NCBI lineage: Bacteria > Pseudomonadati > Pseudomonadota > Alphaproteobacteria > Rhodospirillales > Kiloniellales bacterium. The sequence continues at coordinate 35,090 of JASJEC010000032.1, read as the reverse complement.
CCTGATAGGCCTCCTCGACGCCGCCCAGATCCCGGCGGAAGCGGTCCTTGTCGAGCTTTTCCTTGGTCTCGACGTCCCACAGCCGGCAGGAGTCGGGGCTGATCTCGTCGGCCAGGACGACCTGCACCTCCTCGTCCTCCCAGAGGCGGCCGAACTCCAGCTTGAAGTCGACCAGCTTGAGCCCGACGCCGAGAAACAGCCCGGAGAGGAAGTCGTTGATCCTGAGGGCCATCTGCAGCATATCGTCGAGGTCCTGGGTGCTGGCCCAGCCGAAGGCCGTGATGTGCTCCTCGCTGACCAGGGGATCGCCCAGCTCGTCGTTCTTGAAGTAGTACTCGACGATCGAGCGCGGCAGAGCGGTGCCCTCCTCGATCCCGAGCCGCTTGGAGATGCTGCCGGCGGCGACGTTGCGGACCACGACCTCGACCGGAATGATCTCGACCGCGCGCACCAGCTGCTCGCGCATGTTGAGGCGCCGCACGAAATGGGTCTGGACGCCGATTTCCGCGAGCCTGAGCATCAGAAACTCGGAGATGCGGTTGTTCAGCACCCCCTTGCCGGTGATGATGCCCTTCTTCTGATTGTTGAACGCCGTCGCGTCGTCCTTGAAGTACTGGACCAGCGTCCCCGGCTCGGGCCCCTCGAACAGCACCTTGGCCTTGCCTTCGTAAATGCGCGTCCGCCGCATCATGACACCTCGTCGTTGGGGACCGGCGAGCCGCATGACCACTCAGCGGTGCCCGAAAGACCCCTGATATAACAACCCCCACAGGGCAAAACAATGAACCTGCAGGCCCCGTCGGCCGGCCTAGGCCAGGCCCTCCTCGCCGTCCAGGGGCTCGAAGGCGGTGCGGTCCGGCGGCCCGGGGGCGAACAGCCAGATCGGCTCGCGGGCCTCGCCCAGGGCCGGGGCTGGCAGGGCGATCAGCGAGGCCGAAACCGTGCCGAAGCCCTCGGCGGTGGCGATCGTCATGGCGGCGAAGGGGTCGTCGCCCCCGGGCTCGGGGCCCGTGGCCATGATCTCCTGCCAGGCCTGCCAGTCGTCCGTTTCCGGCTCCGGTTCCGGCGCGGCCCTGAATCGGGGCAGGTGGCGGCGTATGCGCGGGCTGCTCTGGTCGTTGAGGTTTCGCGCCGTCAGCATGGAGAGGCCTTCGGGCACCTCGAAGGGCTCGATCCGGTCGGCCCGGCCACCCTGGTTGCGCAGCCAGAAAGCGTCGCGGCAATCCGCGATCAGCAGGTTGAAGCTGCGGTAGGCGGCGGGGTCCAGGTGGCTCAGGGCGGTGGCCGCCGCCGCGGCGTCGGCATGGTCGAGCGCTTCGAGCACCAGCTCGCCCCGGCTGCGCTTGCCCGCCATGGGGCCGAGCGAACCGACCCTGTTGAGAATCGCCGCCACCACGCCGTGATCGTTCACGCCGAGCCAGCTGCCGCCACCGGTAAGGTCGAGCCCGGCGCGCACTTCGGGCCGGTCCTCCCAATGGCGATCCGGCCCCCGCCAGGGGCGGTCCATCATCTCGTCCCGGTTGGCCGCTAGGATGATAGGCCAGTCATGGTCCGGCCGGCGCAGGATGACCGTCGTGCACACGATATGACCTCGCGTCCTTAATCTTAACCGCCACGGACCGTTCCCCGGCCGGGCGGTGCGCCCTTGGAATTGCGGTCTAGACCCGCGCGGTCAGCCTTGCCATATAAGAAGGGCTCCAACTGAGGGGACTCGCGCGAGATGACGACATTCAACGACCGGGAAAAGGCCTTCGAGGACAAGTACAAGCACGACCAGGAACTGCAGTTCAAGGTCGAGGTGCGGCGCAACAAGCTGCTCGGGCTCTGGCTCGGGGAATTGCTGGGCAAGTCTGACGCCGAGGCCGATGCCTATGCCAAGGAGGTGGTTGCGTCGGATTTCGAGGAGCCTGGAGACGCCGACCTGGTGCGCAAGGTGATGGCGGACCTGGAGGCGGCGGGGGCCGACCTGTCCGAGCACAGGCTGCGCAAGAAGATGGAAGAGCTCCTGGTCGAGGCCAAAGAGCAGATCATGAACGAGTAGCGCCGGCCGCGATCGCGGACGCCGCCGACTTCTCCTCCCGGCCGCCGTTGAGCACCCGGTTGAAGATCCTATCCACGTGCTTGGTGTGATACTCGGGATCGAAGCAGGCTTCCAGCGCGCCGTCCTGGAGGGTGACCTCGTCGTCGCGCCGCAGAAGGTCGAGGAAATCCCCTTCGCCGGCCCAGACTTTCATGGCATTGCGTTGGACCACCACATAGGCCTGTTCGCGGCTGAGGCCCGCCTGCGTCAGGGCCAGCAGCACCCTTTGCGAGTGTACAAGCCCACCCAACAACCCTAAATTGCGCGCCATCGCTTCGGGATAGACCAGGAGCTTCTCGACCACCCCGGCGAGCCGGGCGAGCGCGAAGTCGAGCGCGATCGTGGCATCCGGGGCGAGCACCCGCTCGACGGACGAGTGCGAGATGTCCCGCTCGTGCCAGAGGGTGACGTTCTCGAGGGCCGGGGTGACCGCGGCGCGAACCAGCCGGGCCAGACCGGTGAGGTTCTCGGTCAGCACCGGGTTTCGCTTGTGCGGCATGGCCGACGAGCCCTTCTGACCGGGCGCGAAATACTCCTCCGCCTCGCGCAGCTCGCTGCGCTGCAGGTGCCGGATCTCCGTCGCGAGATTCTCGACCGAGGCGGCGGTCACGCCGAGGGCCACGAAGAAGGCGGCGTGCCGGTCGCGCGGGATGATCTGGGTCGATACCGGTTCCGCGGCCAGACCCAGCTTCTCCGCCACATAGGCCTCGACCCGCGGGTCGACGTTGGCGAAGGTGCCGACGGCGCCGGAGATGGCGCAGGTCGCGACCTCGTCGCGCGCCGCCGCCAGGCGCGCCCGGTTGCGCGTGAAGGCGGCGAAATGGCCCAGGAGCTTCAAGCCGAAGGTCGTGGGCTCGGCGTGGATGCCGTGGCTGCGGCCGACGCAGAGGGTGTGGCGGTGCTCCTCGGCGCGTTGCCGCAGAGCCGCCAGGAGCCGGTCGAGGTCGGCCAGCAGTAGGTCGGCCGCCTGGGTCAGCTGCACCGCCAGGCAGGTATCCAGTACGTCCGACGAGGTCATGCCCTGGTGCAGGAAGCGGGCCTCGGGACCGACATGCTCGCTGACGTTGGTCAGAAAGGCGATGACGTCGTGGCGCGTTTCCCGTTCGATCTCCTCGATCCGCTCGACCTCGAACGCCCCCTTGCGCCAGACCGCCTCGGCCGCCTCCTTGGGGATCACGCCGAGGGCCGCCATGGCATCGCAGGCGTGGGCCTCGATCTCGAACCATATGCGGTAGCGGTTCTCGGTCGCCCAGATGCGGGCCATCTCCGGGCGGCTGTAGCGCGGGATCATCGGACAATACCTCGTCGGGCCTCGAGCCGGCAGAGAGGGCCGGCCCCAAAGGAGGCCAGCCAATCGGAGCGGCGGTCTCTTGTCAATGACCGCGCCCTCCTGGCGGGACCACAATAATGCTCCAGCGGCCGGGCGCCGGACCGGTCCGGGCCTGGTGCTGAACTGGTTGAAAATTATCAATTATTTCATGTGTTTATACTTGGCACCCTGTCATTGCGGGAGGGTCGCTCAACCGCCCAGCTGTTTGCATTCTCTTCAACTTTTTCAGCGATCTTAGCGACTTGCCGAACAGGCTTAACGGCCGGTTTGAAAAGGGGAAGAGAGCCCGAATGGCCGCCCGATCTCGTCCCCGACCCGAGGCTTTCCACGGGCGGCCGATGCGAGGCTCTCGGCTGGTCGAATGAACGCGTCTCTGGGCACTGCTGCGGAAGCGAACCTGCCGGCCGCCCCTGAAGCGATGAACGACTCCTCGCGCGGCGCGCTGGTGGCGCCGATCGTCGTCATCATTTTCATCAGCCTTCTGACCACCTGCGTGCTGGTCTGGGTCAGCGGCCGCGTGCTCAACCGCAATGCCGAAACGGTCTCGATCAATCTGGCCCGCTCCATGTTCGAGTTTCGCGGCGAGTCCCTGAAGGACATCACGAGCGATGCCGCGCTCAACGTCGAGAGCCCCGGCGCGCCTGCCGACCCCGCCGGACAAGCGGCGGAGGTCGGGCTGGGCGAGGGTTTCGCGAAGCGGCACGGCATCGCGGTCACCATGGTCTTCGACGCCGCCGACGGGGTCGTCCGGATCAGCCGATATGACCAGCGCGCGCCCACGGGCGTCGGCCAACAGATCCCGCCTGGCCTGCGCAGCTTGCTCTCCCGGGTGCGCCGCGCCGGGCCGGGCGAGGACGCATCGGCCTGGGGTTTCATGAAGCTCGGCGAGCAGGTCGGCCTCGTCGCTGCCGACCGAATTGCCGACGTGGCGGCAACCGGGGGCGGCGACGCCGTCCTTATGCTCTTCCAGCCTTTCGCCAAGGGCTTTCTCGAGCGCTACGCGGCCGAGTTCTCCCTGGCCGGACTGCGGCACACCTTCAGGACGCCGCCAGAGCCCGTCTCCCGCCTGCCACTCACCGGGATCGACGGCAGCAGGCTGGGCTACCTCGCCTGGAGCAGCCCGAGACCCGGCGACGTCGTGTTGTGGTATCTCATGCCTTCGCTGTCCTGCGCGCTCATCGCGGTCGCCTTCCTGCTCTATCAGTTCTTCCGCAGCACCGACCTGGTGCTCGAGCGCCAGTCCTACCTACTGTCCTCCCTTCGCCGGGAACGCGAGCTGCGGACCCTCAAGACCCGCTTCGTCTCGATGATGTCCCACGAGCTCAGAACTCCGCTCGCCACCATCCGCTCCGCCGCCGACCTGCTGGAACGCTACGAAGCGAAGATGTCCCCCGAAGACAAGCGGCGCGAGACCGAGGTCATCCGCGAATCGGTCGACCGCCTCGCCGGCATCATCGAGAACGTCCTGGTCATGGGGCGCTCGGACACCAAGGCGGCCAGGGCACGCGACGTGCGTCTCGAACTGGGCACTTTCTGCGAAGAGATCTGGAGAGAGGTCTCGGAGCCCCTCGGGGACACGCACCGCCTCGTCTTGAGCGGCTCGGCGGTCGGTCGGACGGTCTCGACCGACGACACGCTGCTCGGTTCCGTGCTGTCGAACCTCTTGCAGAACGCGATCAAGTATTCGCCCGGCCGCGACACGGTGATCCTCGACATCAACGCCCAGGACCAGGACTGCCTCATCGACGTGACCGACTTCGGACCGGGTATCAGCGCCGAGGATCAGGAGAAGATCTTCGATGCCTTTTACCGGGGCAGCACTTCCAAGGCCAGCAGCGGCACCGGCCTCGGGCTCTCGGTGGCCAAGGCCGCGGTCGAGCGCCTGGGCGGCAGCTTGACCATGGAGAGCGAGCTGGGGAAGGGGACCCGCTTCCATGTGGAGCTGCCGGGCCTGATGAAAAACCGCATACGCACACGGCGGAAGGATGAGACATGACCAAGATCCTTGTCATCGAAGACGAAAACCCGATCCGCGAACGCATGGTCAAGGCCTTGAGCTTCGAAGGCTACGAAGCGCTCGGCGGGGCCGACGGCCGTGAGGGCTTGGAACTGGCGCGGCAACACCATCCCGACCTGATCATCGCCGACATCATGATGCCGGAGCTGGGCGGCCAGGCCCTGGTCTCGCTTCTGCGCGACGATCCGCAGACCCGCCTGACGCCGATTATCATGGTCACCGCCCTGGACCAGCGCGAACAGCAGCGCCGCTTCATGGAGATGGGCGTCGACGACTACATCACCAAACCCTTCGACCTGACCGAGCTGCTCGGGGCGGTGCGGACCCAGCTGCGCAAGCAGGACTGGCGGGAGCACGACAACCGAGGCATCCAGGTCGAGAGCGGCACCGTCTACCGCTTCGCGAATCGGAGTTACGAGACCGACCGCCGGCGGGTGGTCGCGCCCAGCGGCAAGGAGTCCTTCCTGACCGGCTCCGAAGCGCAGCTCCTAGTGACCCTGCTGACCAACGCCAAGTCGGTGATCAGCCGGGACATGCTGTTCGAGGCCCTGCACAGGACCGCGTCCTCGCCGTTCGACCGCACGATCGATGTCCTGGTGAGCCGCCTCAGGCGGAAGATCGAGGACAACTCGCGAGCGCCCGAGATCCTGGTGACCATCCGGAACGTGGGCTACACGCTCGACGCCGACGTGACGTCGGACAGCGAAGCCAACGGCCAGGCCTAGACCGTGGGAGGCCCGACGATTTCACGCTTCACTCTGATCGCGGCGGCGCTGTTCGCGCTCTTGCTGGCGCCGGGCGACGGCTCTGCCAAGACCGAGACGATCCGCGTTGGTTTCGCGACCTGGGCCGGTGCCGGGCCGCTCTATGTCGCCAAGAAGCGGCGCTTTTTCCGCGAAGAGGGCCTGAAGGTCGAGCTGCTCAAAGTCGAGGACATCGACCTCCGAATGGCCGCTCTGGCGACCGGGCAGGTCGATGTCGTGGTCGCGTCGGTCGACAGCCTGGCGCGCCACCTGAGCAGGGGCGGCCAGGGATTCCGCTGCATCTTCGCCCTGGATGATTCCCGCGGCGGCGACGGCCTGCTGGCCCACCGCGATATCAAGAGCCTGGCGCAGCTCGAGGGCCGCCGCGTGGCCTTCGACCGAGGCTCGGTCTCCCAGTTCTACCTCAACGTCCTGCTCGGCGAGGCCGGTCTGTCGGAGAGCAGCCTCTCGGTGGTCGACCTCGACCCGGCGGCGGCCGGCCGCGCTTTCATCGCCGGCGAGGTCGACGCCGCCGTGACCTGGGAGCCCTGGCTCTCCAAGGGGAGCAGCAGCGAGATCGGCCACGTGCTGCGCGACAGCTCGCAGAATCCCGGTCTGATCACCAACGTCGTGCTGACCCGGTCAAGCGTGCTGACCCGGCGGGAAAAGGCGCTGAAGGCGCTCTACCGCGGCTGGAGCCGGGCCGTCGACTACGTCAAGGAGAACCCGAAGGCGGCGCGCCAGATCATGGCCAAGGGGCTGGGCGGCTGGATGGCCAACCAGCGGGTCATGGCCGAGGTGCTCGACGGCCTGGTGTTCTATGACGCCGCCATGAACGCCGACTATTTCGGCTCAGCCGACCGGCCGGGCGCGATCGCGACGAACCTGAGCCAGGCCCTGGAGATCTGGTCGCGCGAAGCCGGCGGCCGCGTGGCGGCCGCGCCCAGCGATCTGATCAGCCACCGGATCATCCAATAGCCGGTGCGGCTGCTCTAGGGCACCCCGCAGGGCGGCTCAGATCAGGCCCAAGGAGCGAAAGCTGCTGTGGCCGCCGGCGGCGATCACTAGGTGGTCGTGCACCGCGATCCCCAGCTTCTCGGCCGCCTCCTTGATCTCGCGGGTCATGGCGATGTCCGCCTGCGACGGCGTCGGGTCGCCTGACGGATGGTTGTGCACCAGGATCAGCGCCGTGGCGCCCAGCTCCAGGGCCCGCTTGACCACCTCGCGGGGATAGACCGGGGCGTGGTCGACCGTGCCGGTCTGCTGGGTCTCGTCGGCGATCAGCCGGTTCTTGCGATCCAGGTAGAGCAGGTGGAAGCGTTCGGAGGGGGCGTGGCCGATGGCGGTGCGGCAGTAGTCGATGAGCTGAGTGGCGGAGGAGATGACCGGGGCCTTGGACAGCTCTTCCCGGGCCAGGCGCTTGGCCGCCTCGGGGACGACCTTGAGGGCTCCGATCGCCGGCCTCTTTAGGCCTGCGGCCTCCAGGGCTTCGGGATTGGCGGTCAGGACGGCGGCCAGGCTCCCGAACCGGGCGATGAGCGACTTGGCCAGCGGCTTGGTGTCACCGCGTGGGCGACCGGCGAAAAGCAGGTACTCCAGGATCTCGTAGTCGGCGAGGCTGTCGGGCTGCTCCAGCAGCTTCTTGCGCAGCCGTTCGCGGTGGCCGTGGTAGTGCGGCTTGTCGCCGGACACGGGCCGCGCCTCGGGCTCAGGTACCGTAGGGCGGCGCGTGCCACTCCTTCGGCGACAGGGTGAAGATCTCGTGGCCGTCGGCGGTCACGCCGATCGAATGCTCGAACTGCGCCGAGAGCGAGCGGTCTCGGGTCACCGCTGTCCAGCCGTCCTGCAGGATCTTCACCTGGAACTTGCCTGCGTTGATCATGGGTTCGATGGTGAAGAACATGCCCTCGCGCAGGACCGTGCCCTGGCCCGGCCGGCCGTAGTGCAGGACGCTCGGCGCGGTATGGAAGACCCGGCCGAGGCCGTGGCCGCAGAAGTCCCGGACCACGGAGAAGCGGTTCTTCTCGGCATGGGTCTGGATGGCGTGGCCGATATCGCCGAGGGTGGCGCCGGGCCGCACGACCCCGATGCCGTGCATCATCGCCTCGTAGGTGACCTCGCAGAGGCGGCGCGCCTTCACGCTGGGCGACCCGACGTAGAACATGCGGCTGGTGTCGCCGTGCCAGCCGTCGAGAATCACGGTGACGTCGATGTTGACGATGTCCCCGTCGACGAGCCGCTTGTCCTCGTTCGGGATGCCGTGGCAGACCACGTGGTTGACCGAGGTGCAGATCGACTTGGGGAAGCCCCGGTAGTTGAGCGGCGCGGGCACCGCCTTGTGGTCGAGTATGAATTCATGGCAGAGGCGGTCGAGCTCGCCCGTGGTGACGCCCGGCTCGACGGTGGGCGTGATGAAATCGAGCGTGGTTGCCGCCAGCGCACCGGCGCGGCGCATGCCGTCGAACTCCTCAGGCCCGTGGATGGTTATGCGGCGCTCGTCACCATTCTGGGCGTCCATCGCAAGTCCTTGTTCCGTCGAGGTCATCTAACAAACAGCCAGTAACAAACAGCCAGTCGGGGGCCTCGGCGGCCCTTCAGAAGCAATCACGCAGACACCACTAGGGCCAAACGCCTAAGAAGCGGTTATAGCCTCAGCGCCAAGCGACGGTCCAGTTCGATCGCCTGGGGGCTCAGGGTGCAGGCGTGGCAGTGTAGCTCGACCCCCTGCCCGGCGGCGTCGCGCAGGGCTCGCCCGTAGGCCGGGTCGATGTCGTCGGCCACCTCCATGTAGGCGCAGTCCTCGCGCTGCACCAGAAAAAACATGACCGCCCGCGCGCCCGCCCTGGCGATTTCGGACAGCTCCGCGAGGTGCTTGGCGCCCCGCTTGGTGACCGCGTCGGGAAACTCGGCCGGGCCGTCCCCGCGCTTGAGTGTCACGCTCTTGACCTCCAGGTAGCACGGCGGTCCCTGGTCGCTCTCCAGGAGGAAGTCCACGCGGCTGTTTTGGCCGTAGCGGACCTCGCGCCGGATCCGCTGGTAGCCCGACAGCGCGGGCAGAGAACCGTCGGCCAGGGCTTCAGCGACGATGGTGTTGGGGTGGGCCGTATTGATGCCAACCAGGGCCCCGTCGCGGGCGACCAGCTCCCAGGAGTAGCGGAGCTTGCGGTCGGGATTTCGCGCCGGGGACAGCCAGACCGGCGAATCGGGCTCGGCCAGGCCCATCATCGAGCCGGGGTTGGCGCAATGGGCGGTCACCTCTTCGCCGGTCTCGAGCCGGACGTCCGCCAGGAACCGCTTGTAGCGCCGCAGCAGACGGCCTGGGAGCAAGGGATCGGGGAACCTCATGGCCCGCGACCCTAGAGCAGATGCGGTCGCGATGGAATCGCCCAAATCGCGCCCTCGAGCGCGGTCGACCAGGGCAGGGCGGTCGTCGCACCGTCTCCTGGGCATGGTATCGCTGGACTTAAATCCTCTCCCGTGTTCTACCACGAGGCTCCTATGCGTACTCTGATCCATAGCGCTCTCGGGCCCGCCCTCGTGCTCGCCCTGCTTGCAACGGCCGGCTGCTCTGACCCGAGCACCTTCCGCTACCCGGGCAAGCAGTTCTTCGAGTCCGAGCCGAAGAAGAGCTCTTCCAGAAGCCGGCCCGCCCCGGCCGCCGGGGAAGAGGACGGCGAGGGCGATTGGATCAAGTCGGGTGTGAGCGAGGAGCAGGTGCTGGCCGATTCCGACTCCTGCTATCGCTTCGCCAACGCTCAGGTGACCAAGGACATCCAGATCGACCGCGACATCGATGCCGCCCGCGGCGACAGCAAGTCCATGCTGCAGGACAGCGGTAGCCTGGACCGCCGCGTCAACGCCTACTACTACGGCAACGAGAGAATCTACCGGTTCGAGAGCTGCATGAGGTCCAGGGGCTATAGCCGGAACTGAACATTCGGGCGGATCGGCGGAAGAGGCGGTAACCGCCTGCGCCCTGATCATCGGCAACGAGGTGCTGTCGGGCCGCACTCAGGACGCGAACCTGGCGTTTCTCGGCGAGTCCTTGAACGAGTTGGGGATCCGTTTAATGGAGGCGCGGGTCATTCCGGACGTCCCGGACGCCATCATCGACGCGGTCAACGAAGTACGGGCCAGGTTCGACTACGTCTTCACGACCGGCGGCATCGGCCCGACCCACGACGACATCACGGCGGAATGCGTCGCCCGGGCCTTCGGCGTAGCGCTGATCCGCAATCCCGAGGCGGAGGCCATCCTGGAAGTCTTCTACGGGCGTTCGGAGCTCAACGAGGGCCGCCTGCGTATGGCCAACACGCCCGAGTCGGCGGTGCTGATCGAGAATCCGATCAGCAAGGCCCCCGGGTTCCAGATCGGCAACGTCTTCGTCATGGCCGGGATTCCCCGCGTCATGCGGGCCATGTTCGAAACCCTGCGCCCGCGCCTGAAAGGCGGCCGGCCGCTGCTATCCCACGCCTTGACGGTCAACCTGCCGGAAAGCGTGATGGCGCCCGGCCTGGGCGCCATCCAGAACGATCACGCGACGGTCGAGATCGGTAGCTATCCCTATCAGAAGGAAGGACGTTTCGGGGTGCGCCTGGTCCTGCGCGGCCCCGAGCCGGCGGACCTCGCGGAGGTCGGTGCTCGGGTCCGGGATCTGATCGGCGACCTCGGCGGCCGGATCGAGGCGGAAGCCGGCCCCGGCCGGACCTGAGCGCGCCGTCCTCCATGCCTTGGGACCCCCGGCAATATCTCGCCTTCGCAGCGCCGCGGCTGCGTCCGGGGCTGGACCTGATCGGCAGGATCCCCGAGCTCGCCGCGCGGCGAATCTTCGACCTCGGCTGCGGCACGGGCGAGCTGACGGCCCGGCTTGGCGAGCGCTGGCCGGAGGCCCGCGTGACCGGCCTCGACTCCTCGGCCGAGATGCTCGAGCGCGCGGACGCCTCCTCTCCGGCCGCCGCCTCGCCCCGGCTGGACTGGGCGCAGGGCGAGATCGCGACGTGGCGGCCCGACGCGCCGCCGGACCTGGTCTTCTCCAACGCGGCGCTCCACTGGGTGGGGGACCACAAGACCCTGTTTCCCCGACTGCTGGGGCTGCTCGCGCCTGGCGGCGTCCTGGCGGTCCAGATGCCGAGAAACTTCGACCAGCCGACCCACCGCTTGCTGCGCCAGACGGCCGGCCAGGGGCCTTGGCGGGACCGGATCGACCTGGCGTCCGAAGCGGTCCTGGAACCGGCCGCCTACTACGACCTGCTGGCGCCCGGCACAGCCAGTCTGGATATCTGGGAAACCCGCTACTTCCATGTCCTGTCCGGCGAACACCCGGTGCTCGACTGGGTCAAGGGCACCGCTTTGAGACCGGTGTACGACGCCCTGTCGGGCCCGTCGCTGGAGGACTTCCTGGCGCGCTATGGCGCCGCGCTTGCCGAGGCCTACCCGCGGCGGTCGGACGGCACGACGCTGCTGCCGTTTCGCCGGCTTTTCATGGTCGCCCGGAAGTAGGCGGGGGCGCTCAGCGCCGACGCAAGGTCCGCGCCTGCTCGCCGGCTTGCTGCCTCTCCGCCGGCTCGAGTTGACCGGCGAGCAGGGCGCGCGACTCTTCCGCGCCGGGGGTCCCGGCTTCGGCGGCCACGATCAACCAGGCGAGGGCGCCCACCCTGTCCTCGGGCAGGCCGCGGCCGTCGATTTTCATCACGGCGAGCTGTGTCGCCGCTTCCATCACGCCCGCGCGTGCCGCCGATTCGTAGAGCTCTGCAGCGCGCGCCGCATCGCGCGGGCCGCCGAGGCCGCGCTCCAGGAGGCTGGCGAGGTTGTATTGGGCCAGAGGCAGGCTGGCCGCCGCCTCGAACCAGCGGCGCGCCTCGGTCGGGTCGACCGGGCCGCCGGAGCCCGATTGCAGCATGGCGGCGAGGCGAAAGGCGGCCTGGGGGTGACCCTGAGCGGCCGCCGCCGCATACCACCGGCGCGCCTCAACCGGATCCCGTCCGGCCTTGATTCCCGCCTGGTAGAAGCGCGCGAGACGGTACTGGGCCTCGGCATCGCCCGCCTCGGCGGCATTGAGGTGCCAGCGCAGCCCCTCACCATAGTCGGGATAGGCCGAGGGTTCAGCCGCCCCGGCCGCCGAAGCCCCGAGCAGCAGTGCCGCCAGGGCCCAGCGAGCGGGTTTCAAAGCTCTGACCGTCCAGCTGTGCCGTTTAGAACCAGAAGTCACTATAGGCGCCCACCAAGCGGCTTTCTTCGCCCTTGAGGGGAGCAGTGTGACAATCGACGCGTGCCAAGGTCCGGTAACAGTAGCGGGCGTCCTCCGACCAGTAGCTGCTACAGGCGCTCAGCCCGAGAGCCAGAATCAACAAGCTCGCCCATTTACCCATTTCCCGGCTTCCTGCCATGATCTTCTTCGCAGCGGGATTTTACCGCAAATCCGCGGCTAGGGAAATGGTCGTGATTACTGAGGGTTAACCCTAGAGCGGATCATGTTTTGACGGAAACGCTTCGCGGTTCCGACCAAGCATGTGAATCCGCTCTCATTCAGAGTGATAGAGCAGATTCACCGGGTTTGACGGATCGCCCTGGCGATTCAACCAAACCCGGATCTGCTCTAGTAACGGGTCAGGATCGGGTATCGACGACCACCCGCCCCCGGATCTGCCCCTTCAGGATCGCCTCGGCCAAGCCAGGCAGGTCGCTCAGCGAGGCGTCCTGGGTCGTGGACTCGAGCTTCTCCAGAGGCAGGTCGGTCACCAGACGCTGCCAGGCGACCAAGCGCTCGTCCTTGGGACACATGACCGAGTCGATTCCGAGCAAGTTGACGCCCCGCAGCAGGAAGGGGATCACCGTGGCGTCCAGCTTGCTGCCGCCCGCCAGGCCGACGGCGGCTACGGAGCCGCGATAGGCCATCTGGGTAAGCACGTGGCTCAGCGTGGTGCCGCCGACCGAGTCGATGCAGCCGGCCCAGCGCTCCTTATCGAGAGGCCGGGTCGGCGCCTCGCTCAACTCGTTGCGGTCCACCAGGGTCTTGGCTCCCAGGCTGCGCAGGTAATCGTGGGTTTCGCTCCGGCCGGTCGAGGCGGCCACGTCGTAGCCGAGCTTGGCCAGGATGGAGACGGCGATCGAGCCGACGCCGCCGGCCGCGCCGGTCACCAGCACCGGACCGCTGTCCGGCGTGACCCCATGCTTCTCCAGCGCCAGCACCGCGAGCATGGCGGTGAAGCCCGCCGTGCCGATCGCCATGGCCTGGCGCGTGCTGAGGGCGTCGGGCAGACGGACCAGCCAGTCGCCCTTGACCCGCGCCTTCTCGGCGTAACCGCCCCAGTGCATCTCGCCGACCCGCCAGCCGGTGAGGACGACCGCATCGCCCGGCTTGAAGTCGGGGTGCTGGCTGTCCAGCACCTGTCCGGAGAAATCGATGCCCGGAACGTGGGGGTAGCTGCGCACTAGGCGGCCGATGCCGTTCAGGACCATGCCGTCCTTGTAATTCAGGGTGGAGTGCTCGACCGCGACGGTCACGTCGCCTTCGGGCAGCCGCGAGTCGTCGAGTTCCTGGATAGAGCTGCTGACCTTACCGTCGCTCTCTTCGAGCAGGAGCGCCTTGAACATCGTCACCGCCTTTCGTCCCCCGCCGCCCGCGGTCGTGCCGGAGCGCGGCGGCTTGTTGATCCCCGGGTTCTCTTCAGCGCAGGGCTTCGAGAACCGACACGTAGTTGGCGACCGCGGCGCCGCCCATATTGAACACGCCGGCCAGCTTCGCCCCGGGCACCTGCATCTCGCCGGCGTCGCCGCGCGTCTGCATCGAGGCCATGATATGCATCGAGATCCCGGTGGCGCCGATCGGGTGGCCCTTGGACTTGAGGCCGCCCGAGGGGTTGACCGGCAGGCGCCCGTCCTTGGCGGTCCAGCCCTCGAGGATCGCTCGCGCGCCTTCGCCGCGCGGCGTCAGTCCCATGGCCTCGTACTCGATCAGCTCCGCGACGGTGAAACAATCGTGGGTCTCGACCAGCGATAGGTCCTGGAGCTCGACCCCGGCGCGTTGAAGCGCTTGGCTCCAGGCGACCTCGCAGCCCTCGAAGAGGGTGATGTCGCGCTTGCTCATGGGCAGGAAGTCGTTGACGTGCGCGGTCGAGCGCAGCGCGACGGCCTTGTTTCGGCCCAGCGCGGTCGCCACGTCGCTTAGAACCACGGCCGCCGCCCCGTCGGAGACCAACGAGCAGTCGGTCCGCTTCAAGGGGCCCGCGACCACCGGGTTCTTGTCCGAAACGTTGCGGCAGAACTCGTAGCCCAGGTCCTTGCGCAGCTGGGCAAAGGGATTGGCCACCCCGTTCTTGTGGTTCTTCGCGGCGATCGCGGCGAGCGCGTCGGACTGGTCGCCGTGCTTCTGGAAATACTGCTGGGCGATCCTTCCGAAGACGCCCGCGAAGCCGCCCTCGATCTGGCCTTCCTCCTTGACGTAGGCGGCCTTCAAGAGGACGCCGCCGATCTCGGGGCCGGGCAGGGCGGTCATCTTCTCGACACCCACGACCAGGACGAAGCGCGCACGCTTGGCCTCGACCGACTTGACGCCCTGATGCAGCGCCGCCGTGCCGGTGGCGCAAGCATTCTCGACCCGCGTCGCGGGCTTGTATCGAAACGCCTCGTCGGCCTGAAGAATCAGGGAGGAAGGGAACCCCTGGGGCGAGAAGCCCTCGTTGTACGTCCCCAATACGAGCTCGTCGATATCCGCCGCCTCGAGCCCGGCGTCGGCCACGGCGCTCTGGGCGACCTGAAGGATCAGGGACTCGACGTCCTGGTCCTGATGCTTGCCGAAAGGGGTGTGGCTCCAACCGATAATGCAGGCAGTCATGCGATCTTTCCCAGGCGTGGAAGGCGCGGGACACTATCAAACCCGGGGCGGGACGTCATCCCCCATACCGGACGAACGTCGACTTCGCTCGGGCTCGTCAGCCGCCGGCGCGCTTGATCCAGACAATGGGGGCCGCCCAGTCGAGGCGCACGTCGGTGAGCGGCGGGCCCGCATAGGACAGCAGGTTGTAAAGACCGGCCTCGGAGCCGGCGGCGACGCGCTTGGCATAGCGGTCGCCCGTGGTCAGCTGGACCACGCAGTCGCGGTTCTCGAAGAGTGACGACTTGCCTGGGCCCAAACGGGTGCAGATCAGGATATCGCCGGGCCGGTAGGCCGGCATCATCGACGCACCGCGCACCTCCACAGCGATCGGGTCGGCAGCCTCGAGGTCGAACGCCATGGTCGGCGTGGCGGTTCCGCTGTCGCCGGTATCGGGCGCCGCTGCGGAGAGGCGTTCGCTCTTCTCGAGATAGCCGACCAAGGGGACGCGGCGCCATTGCGGGCCGTGTCCGTCGCGCAGCCATAGGGCGTTGACGCCGAGCGCCTCGGCCAGACGCGGGAGCGTTTCACCCCGCGGCTGGCTGACCAGGCCCTGGCAGTACTTCTTGACATTCTCCCTGGAAACCTGGGCGCGCCGCGCAAGCTCGGACTGGCTCCAGCCCCGCTGCTTCATGACGTCGTTCAGCCGATTGGACCAGGAATACATCCTTGGGACCCGCTATCCGTCTCCCCGGCGCCGCCCGGAGCTCGACCCTCAATCTCATGCGATTCGACCCGGCTCAAGGTCCAAATGCCGCGGCCTCTCGACCGGCAGCCGGACCAAGAAAGGCGCCCCTGCCGCTTCACTCGTCGAATCAACTCTCCGGTCCCGGCTGGTGCGATGATGTCGGGTTGCGCGACAGGACGTAGTCTTCGTCCGCAGGCAGGCTATCGAGCGCTTCGTGGAGCCGTTGCATCAGTTGGTCGGTGACGCCGCGCGAGAGCCCGTGCGTCTTCAACAATTCGATCAAGCCGTACTCCGCGCCCTTGACCAGCGCGGCCGCCAGGGAAAGCTCGCTCAACTGCTCGACTCTTCCCTGTTCGAAGGACGCCGCCAGCGAGAGCATTTCCCGGACGATGCCGCCCAGGGAGGCGACCTCGAGCAGTTCCAGAGGGGGCGCGAAGAGGCAGGGCAGGGTCTCGTCGTGCGCCATCTGGCGCCATGGATCCAAGGTGTCCGGCGGGTAGAGGGCGTAAAGCCAGTCACTGAGCAGACAGAGGTTGACCGTCCTGCCCAGAGCATCCCTCGTCCTTGCCCCGAGATGCCAGATGCTCTGGCGCAGGTTCAGGTCCTCGACCAGCGGCGAGCGCGCGACCGCGTTCCAGACGACCTGCAGCAGCATGGCTCTCTGTACCGCCAGGGGCGCGAGCCAGAGCGCGATATTGCGGTAGTAGTCGCGCAGGTCGTCCTCGTGCGGCGGTCCGTCCGGATCCGTTTCCGGGTGGCCGAGCCCGCTCGGGCCCTCGGGCATCGCTCTGCTTCCAGCGCGGCCGTGATAGGAGTCGAACCAGTGGTGCCAGGAAGAATCGACCACGACCCGTCCGATCGCGGTTCCCGTTGCGGGGCTGACGGCCTTGTGACCGTCGTAGGCGCCGACGCAGCCGAACGGGCTGAGCGAGCGATGCGGATCCGCGGGCCCAATTCCCGGCCCCCCAAGACCCGCAGCCCACGCGATCACCTCCGGCCGTGGTCCATCTCCCGAGGCCCCCGGGAACTCCGGCTGTGACCGGTAGGCGCCGAAACTGAATGCGCTTGTTCGATCGATCTCCTCCAGGGCCTCGTTCTGCCGAGCGTGAACGGGCAGCGATTCGATCGCGCCCTGCCGGCCGGATAGGATCGGATGCGGTGCCTGGGTTGCGGCGAAGGGGGGCCAGGAGACTTGGGCATAGCGCTTCGGCACCATGTAGGCCCGGGTCTCCCTGGGATCCTGCGCCGCTGCGGCGGCCCTCGGCGCCTTGGCGACGGGCTTGTAGAAGAGGATGTTGTCGGCGCGATGCGGCGCCGGCCCCCAGCGGCGCATGCTCCGGACCCGCGGGACGCGGCCAGAAAGAGCCGCACCCATGTCGTCGCGACCGCCGGTCGCGAAGACCCCGCCGCCGCGGTCCATCCAGCGCGCCAGAATCTCGAGTTCCCGATCGCTCAGGCCCTGGGAGTCATCGAGACCCGCGCGAATCCCGAATAGCCAAACCTCGTCGAAATCGTCGATTTCCAGGCCGGGTTGATCGAACCGGAAGTTCTCGAAGTGGGGTCTGGTGCAGCCGGGATCGCCCGGGGCTTCGGTCTGTGCCGCGGCGGCGGCCGGATCGCTCTGGCGATGAGCCCGCGTCACGTCGAACCGAACGCTCTCACCGGAGTCGGCGGCGAGGCAATCGAGCAGATGGGACAGGCCGTAGGCCGACGGGCTGAAAGAGGCGTTGTGCATGCTGCTCGCATGGCCGTCGATAACGATAAGGATTCTGATCGTGTGCAGCGGCATCGGCGCCGCGCCGGCACGCCGGCCAGAGGGGTCGGTATCTGGACCGAAGCCGCCTCTACCGCTTTTCGGGGCCTCTAGGGTTCTCTTCATCTTTTCCTCAAACCTGAACATCGACACTGACGGCGATCGACCGGCGCGGGCCAGTGAGCGCGCAACGGGCAGATATAGACTTGGGCTGAACGGGAAGACTGTGGCTTTTGCCACAAGCAGGCATTGAGTTATCGAACAGTATGGAACACGCTGTAGTTCAGGGCGCCGACAGGGCAACCGAAACCAGGGACGGCAACCTGGCAGCGCTCCAAGCCTGTGGAAGAAATGCCCAAGGCTTCCATAGGGAACAATGCTTGGGCCAAGCAGCCGTGTCTTCAGGCCTTTGTCGCCGGCGACCGGTACCGCCGATAGAGAGAGGAACTTCGATGATTGGGGCAACGGAAACGCTGGCGAATATCGATCTCTTCGAGGACGCCCCGCCGGAGCTCGTCAGCAAACTGGCGGCACGCTGCCAGTGGAACACCTACCGGCAAGATCAGCAGATCGTGGGCCACCAGGACGAGTCCCGGCAGGTGTTCTTCCTTGTGCGCGGCAAGGCGCGCGCCATCGTCTACTCGGTTTCCGGCAAGGAAGTGACCTTTCGCGATATCACGGCCGGCGAGATGTTCGGCGAGTTCGCCGCCATCGATGGCAAGCCGCGGGCGGCGAGCGTGCAAGCGATCGAGGACTGTCTGGTGGCATCGATGTCGCCGCAGGTCTTCTGGGGCGCGCTCGAGGAAAGCCCCGCGATCATGGCCGCGACCTTGCAGCGCCTGGTAACCCAGATCCGCGATCTATCCGAGCGCGTGTTCGAGTTCACGGCCCTGGGGGTCAAGAACCGCATCCATGCCGAGCTCCTGCGCCTCGCCAGCCAGAACGCCAGCGAAGACAACACGGCCCGTTTGTCACCCGCGCCGAAACACGCGGAGATCGCCAGCCGCATCAGCTCGCACCGCGAAGCGGTAACCCGTGAGCTCAACCGCCTCGACCAGGACGGTGTGATCAAGCGGAAAGGGAACACCTGGGTCATTCAGGACATGAATCGCCTGTCCCGGATGGTGCACGACGTGATCGGGCACTAGGGCGGATCATGTTCAGATGGGACCACTTCGTCGTTGCCAACTAAACATGTGAATCCGCTCTGTGTCTTGCTCTAGGGGGGGCTCGCGCTCAATTGCGATCACGCAAGGATCTTGATTGAGCGCGATCCGCTCTAGGCTTGGTTGTAGGCAGCAGCTTGAGTCAGCCGCGCACCCTCGCCGCGGCACGCCCTGCCTCGGCGGCGCAGCCGAGTGGATAAAGGCCGCTGAGAATTCAACTTTGAATACAATCAGCTTATAGGAATTCTATCCAAAGGTTATGTTTTTCCGTAGATTCCCCGGCTTTCCGATCTGCGCGGGTGACCAATTTGAAATCCATGTGGTAAGTTCCGACTGACGACTACTGGTTGCCGCCGCGGTCGTCGGGCTACTTCGCTGGATCGGGTTCATGACAACTCACGACGTTGTCCGCAGGCTCGCTGCGATCTTTGTTGCCGATGCGGCAGGCTATACCCGCCACATCGTGGAGGACGAACTCGCCAGCCACAATCACTTCAAGCGTGATTACAGCGAGTTGTTCGAGCCGGCGATCGGTCGTTTCCGTGGCCGGCTGATCAAGAAGACCGGTGACGGCTTTCTGGTCGAATTCTCGAGTGTCGTCGATGCCGTCGAGTGCGCCGTCCACATCCAGTCCCAGAAGACCCGCCGGAGGGACGCGCAAGACGAGGATCCGGGCCTGGATTACCGGATCGGGATCAATGTCGGCGAAATCATCGTCGAGTCCGACGATATCTACGGTGACGACGTCAACATCGCCTTTCGGATCGAACAACTCGTCGAGCCGGGCAACATCTGCCTGACATCGGCGGCCTTCGAGAGCGTGAGAAACCGGCTGGACCTCGGGTTCGAGAGCCTCGGCAGTCACCAGGTCAAGAACATCCTGGAGCCGATCGGTGTCTATCGCGTGACTCTGGATCAGGCGACGGCGGGAGGCCCCGAGGGCCGCCGCCCTGCGCGCAGTCTCCCGTCGAAGCCCTCGATCGCACTTCTGCCCTTCATCAACATGAGCGGCGGTGCGGAGTGGAACTACTTCTCGGATGGCATCACCAACGACCTGATTACGGAACTTTCGCGCTTCAAGTCGCTCTTCGTGATCGCACGGAACTCGTCCTTCGCGTTTCAGAACAAGCCGGTCAACGTTCGCGAGATCGGCCGCGATCTGGGCGTCCAATACATTATGGAGGGCAGTATCCGGCGCGCCGTGAACCGTGTCCGCATTACGGTCCAGCTGGTCGACGCGCAGACCGGCACCCACCTCTGGGCGGAGCGCTACGACCGAGACATGGAGGACATCTTCGCGGTCCAGGACGAGGTCACGCGGACCATTGTCGCCACCTTGGTCGGGCGCGTCGAATCAGACGTTCTGCAGCGGGCGAAACGTAAGCCGACGGAGGTCTTGGCGGCCTACGATTACCTGCTGCAAGGTTTGGATCACTTCAACCGGCTGACGCAAGAGGACAACGCGCAGGCTGCGGCGCTCTTCGCGAAGGCGATCGAGCTCGACCCGGAGTACGCGCTGGCCTACGCGCATCTTGCCTCGACCTGCATGTACCAGTGGTTTTGGGAGGTCAGTCTGGATCCCTTGGACGAGCGCGCAGATGAACACGCGAAAAAAGCGATTGAACTTGATGAGGAAGAAAGCCGCTGTCACATGATTTACGGCCGAGTGCAGCTTTATCGGCGAAACTTCGGTCAAGCACTCCATCACCATGAACGTGGTGTAAACCTCAACCCGAACGATGCGGACGGGGCGGCCCATATGGGCATGCTCTTGACCTTCATGGGCAACCCGGAGGACGGCATCTCCTGGCTCGAGCACGCGATGCGGCTCAATCCCTACCATCCAGACTGGTACTTTGAAGATCTGGGGCAGTCCTTGTACACGGCAGGGCGCTATCGAGAGGCGGCGGACATTATCGAACGGGTGGCGACGCCGCCCCTGTGGCTCACGATATGGCTGGCTGCCTGCTACGGCAAATTGGGTCAAAGGCGCGAGGCTGAGGCTCTGGTCGGGCGGATTGTCGCGGTCGGAGCCGATATCGAATGGGAGCGTTTCGCCAAAAAGGAACCATTCCAGCACCATGCCGATATGGAAAACCTGCTCGACGGCCTGAGAGTCGCGGGCTTGATCACCTGAGAGGACTTACTGCTCTAGCCGGGTCCGGTACCGTCGGCGCGGCCTCTGTGTAGCTGACGAGGTGGGCTCTTGACGGTCTGCCGGTCTTTCATCGACAATCAAATAATTCCTGCCTTTGATACTTGCCTGAGAATTTGAGTATTGAAACCGGTGACAAAGAAGACCTACGAGAGAATTGCTCCCTTTTACAATCTTCTGGATGCGCCACACGAGTTGACTTGGCGGCGACGTCAAAGGGCCTCGCTCTTTGAAGGCTTGTCCGGTCGCATCCTGGACGCGGGAGTGGGTACAGGCCGAAACGTAGCTTTTTACCCCTCCGACAGCCGTGTAGTCGGGATCGACAAGAGTCCTCGAATGCTCAGGCTTGCTCGTCTGGAGTCCGAGAAGATCGGAAAGCCGGCACAATTTCTCGAGATGGATGTGATGAGAACGGCCTTTCCGGACCGCTGCTTTGACGGCATCGTGGCGACGCTGTTGTTCGGAATACTGCGCGAGGATCAGCAACTCTGTGCCTTGACGGAGCTTGCTCGCATCTGCAAGCCATGCGGCTCCATCCGGTTGCTCGACTATGCCATGTCGCGCCGATTGCTGCCCCGCTTGATCATGACCCTGGTAAAGCCATGGTCGCTCTACCTTTTTGACCAGCGTTTCGATGCCAAGACGGAGCCTCATTTGGCGGACGCGGGCCTGGAAGTCTTGGAGCGGCGCGACATCCTTGGCGACGCCGCCAAGATCTTGGTTCTGAGGCCGTCCTCCTCATCCCCGGCGTTCTCGCCAGGGGCAGCGTCTGCCACCGCCACTCTCCATGCGTGACGATCAACCGGGTCATTCTCCTTATGAAAGAAGCAATTCGGTTTCTTCTTTGGCCGTTCCTCTTCGTTGCGGCTGTTCTGGCTCTCGATCGAATCGTGACGCAGGATTATGGCTGGCTCGGGTTCAACGTCTTGTATGTCGGGTTCGCGCTGGCTCTGCTCGTCCTCGAGCGTCTCTTGCCCTATGAGCCCAGTTGGCGGCGCCCGGACCGCCAGCTAAGCCTCGACATCGGGCACACGCTTCTCACCAAGGGCGGCGGGCAGATGGCCGTCGTTTCGGCGGGCCTCCTGGGGCTCGCCGAGCTTGCGGCGCCCGACAGCAGCCTTCTGTGGCCGAACGATTGGCCGCTCTGCGCCCAGGTAATACTCGGTCTACTGGTCGCCGACTTCGGCCTCTACTGGGCCCACCGGCTGGCCCATGAAAAGAGGTTCCTATGGCGCTTCCATGTCGTGCATCACAGCGTGCGCCGACTCTGGTTCTTCAATACCGGCCGTTTTCACTTCGTCGATGGGCTGGTCAGCCTCGTGCTCAGCCAACCGCTCCTCTACTTGGTCGGCGCGCCGGCCGAGATCTTCATGTGGGTGACCGGCGTTACCGCCATCGTCGGACTCCTGACCCACTGCAACGTGGACCTTCGCACCGGGCCCCTCGACTACCTGTTCAATACGCCGCGCCTGCACCGCTGGCACCATTCCCGGGTCGCCTCGGAAGGCAACAGGAATTTCGGAGAGAACTTCATCGTCTGGGATCTGGTGTTCGGCACCTACTTCAATCCGGACCGGCGGCCGCCTACAGAGATTGGCGCCGACGAGTGCCTTCCGAATAGCTTTCTAGCCCAATTGGCGGCCCCTTTCACCAGCGGGTATGAAGCGGCTCAGGACTCCTTCGGCCCGGCCGGGGAGGCGGCCGCCGGAGAAAGCCGCCGCGCCTAAAGCGGTTTCGCCGACTTGTCGGGCGACGCCGGACCAGCCTCTTCGTCTCCGATTTGCTCCAGCAGGCGTCTCAGATCCTCGGCGTTGCCCTCTGAAATCCGGGTCGCGTAGTAGGGGTGGGTCAGGCGGCGGCCGGTGGCCCGGGCCAGAAAGTTGCGTCCTCGGATGTGTCCGATATCGAGCAGGAAGCGGTGGGTCAGCCACTTTCTGGCCGGCACCAGGCCCATGGAGTCGGCGGAGATCCTCTCCAGGTGATCGACCGTCATGCGGTCGTAGAGATTGAGGCGCGCGGGCTCCGCGAACCATTGATCGAAGGCGGCGCGGGCGGCGAGGACCGGCCGCTCGGTTCCCTGATTGGTTCCCTGGCCTCGCGACCAGGCCGCCTCGAAGGCGCGGGCGACGTCGCCGTAGAAGTGATCGCTGCGCTTCTCCTGCCAGGGCTCGTCAAAGCCCGCTTGGCGCAGTTCCCAGGCGATCCAGGTCGAGACCGCCTCGGCCGTCGCCTCGCGGACCCGTCTCAGCAGGATCAGGTCCGACGCCGGGTAATAGCGGTTATCGGAGAACTTTCCGTGCTGCGGCACGTGGGAGAGCTCGTGAGCCAGGAATGCGATCTTCTCGCCTTCGTTCAGATTGGCGCGAATGCCGATGAGACGCATGCCCGACCGGTAATAGCCGAGAAGAGTAGTCTGCCCGTCGATGCAGACGACCGCTCGCCGCTCCGCCGCCCGCGCGATCAATGTCCTCGCCAAGTCGCTGTGCGACAGGATCCGGAACAGCCGAACGAGTTCAGCATTCTGCCCGGCGCCACGACGCAGCAGACCGACCTGGTCGCAGGTGTCCCGGGCCTTGTCGACCAGGGAGACCAGTCTTTCGATCCGTCCGG
Source organism: Kiloniellales bacterium (assembly GCA_030064845.1). NCBI lineage: Bacteria > Pseudomonadati > Pseudomonadota > Alphaproteobacteria > Rhodospirillales > Kiloniellales bacterium. The sequence continues at coordinate 11,676 of JASJEC010000032.1, read as the reverse complement.
CACCGAGTCCGGCAAAGGGTGAGACCGCCTGGGCGCGATCCACCGGCGCGACGCTCGCGCTGGTCGCGCCCGGAAGGGACAGTCCGTAGAGGAAGCCGAAAACGAGGGACGCCGCGATCGGCAGCAGCGGTAGATAACGCCGGCGGCCCAAGCCGCGCCGGTGACTGCTTGCTGGTTCGCTCTTGTTCTCTGGCATGCCTGTCGAATCGGAGAGATCGCTCGAGGATGGTACGAGACGGAGCATAGGCGACGGGCCTTAATCTTTGCCTGCCGCGGCGAGGCGCCTTCAAAATGTTGTTAATCCGAAGGCACTAGATTTCTTCATCAAGACATGCGTCGCGAGGGGGTGCCCGGTGTTCCAGACCAGCCGAGAGGCTCAGCAACGAGAGGTCGCCGCTACGAGCGCGGCCGCGGAGGCGAGGAAGCCGATCCAGCACTCGGTCATCGGCCCCGACCTGGTGATCACCGGTGATCTGGTGAGCACTGGCGACATCCGTATCGATGGCCGCGTAGACGGCAAGATCTGTTGTCGAACCCTGACTCTGGGACCTCAACCCGTGATCAACAGCGCCATATCCGCGGAAACGGTGCGCATTTGCGGCGCCTTTTCGGGCGAGGTCAAGGCCACCAAGGTCGTTCTGACGAGCACGGCGAAGGTCACTGGCGATATCGCCCAGGACATCCTGGAGATCGAAGCCGGCGCCTTCCTGGAGGGGCAGGTGACCCGCCTTTCGACACTTTAACATAAAGTTAGTAGGCGAAATGTAAGATCACTTTTGTGCTATTCATTCCAGACTATCGGATGATGCATGTGCCTCTCTTCGAACTACCCCGCCCGCACGAGGCGGGGTATTTTTTTGGTCTGACTTGGGCGCGCCCATTCTATCGCCTCAAATGAGAAACCCGGCACGAAGCTCGTGCCGGGTTTCGCTGCCTTGGTGGCTTTGCCTCGAGGTCCGCTGTTAGGGCGAACCGCGCAGCAAGACGCTTAGTGCATCTGCACGTCACCAATGCGCCAGGGTAGGATCGGCGCCTGATTGCCTTCCACCTTGGCGACCGGCTTGCTCGCCGGCTTGGCCATGGGCTTCTTGGCCACCGCTTTCTTGGCCATTGGCTTCTTGGCCGGCGCCTTTTTAGCCATCGGCTTCCTGGCAGCCGCCTTCTTCGCCATCGGCTTGCGGGCCGTCGACTTGCGGGCGGTAACCTTCTTGGCCGCGGGCTTGCGGGCGGTGGATTTCCGAGCCGTGGTCTTGCGGGCCGCGGGCTTGCGGGCCGCAGTCTTCCGGGCGGTCGTCTTCCGAGCGGTCGTCTTCCGAGCGGTCGACTTGCGGGCCGGCGACTTCCGAGCGGTCGTCTTCCGAGCGGTCGACTTCCGGGCCGTCTTCCGGGCCGGCGACTTCCGAGCGGTGGACTTCCGAGCGGTGGACTTCCGGGCGGTCGTCTTCCGAGCGGTCGACTTCCGGGCCGTCTTCCGAGCCGGCGACTTCCGAGCGGTGGACTTCCGGGCGGTCGTCTTCCGAGCGGTCGACTTCCGGGCCGTCTTCCGAGCGGTGGACTTCCGGGCGGTCGTCTTCCGAGCGGTCGACTTCCGGGCGGTCGTCTTCCGGGCCGGCGACTTCCGGGCGGTCGTCTTCCGAGCGGTCGTCTTCCGAGCCGGCGACTTCCGAGCGGTCGTCTTCCGAGCGGTAGACTTGCGGGCCGCAGTCTTGCGGACCGCCGTCTTCCGAGCGGTGGACTTACGGGCCGCCGTCTTGCGGACCGCCGTCTTTCGAGCCGTCGTCTTCCGAGCAGTCGTCTTACGGGCTGCAGGCTTCCGGGCCGTGGACTTACGGGCCGTCGTCTTGCGAGCCGTGGACTTCCTCGCAACAGTCCGCTTGGCCGCCGGCTTGCGAGCCGTCGTCTTGCGAGCGGTCGTCTTGCGGGCCGTCGTCTTCTTGGCGGCGACCTTTCTGGTACCAGGCCTCTTGGCACCGGCCTTCTTGACCGGGCGCCTCTTGGCGCTGGACTTCTTGGTGGTAGCCATTAATCAATCCTCACGTCGTGGCTAGGCTCTGGCACCATGTGATGCCGTCTAGTCCGTGTAAGTCCATTCAGTTAAGAAAGACTTACTGTATTCCGCAGAAATCACCGCCCTATACTCTGTCTATCTTGTCCCTAGTCATGTTCCTTGCTGTCCGCATTATCACCCAGAAATATTGGCTCCGGCAGGGTTATCCGGGGCGGTGGGTTCTAATTCAACCATGTAACGTATTGTTTTCTATCGATATATCATCATCATGTATCGTATAAGTTTAGATTTCAGATAAGACAAGGTAATTACTTTGATATTGCAATTTTGTTCTTGAGTTTTTCTGTGATGCTAATGCGCATGTAGTGAAAGTCGCAAACGCTCAGCTAAAAACCTATGACAGATTGCAGTAGCCCGGGCGCGCAAGAAGACCCGCTTCGGACCTGCACCAGTCGACTGCCGGAATCCGATAGTCGAGCCCCCATGAATTCGGGGTCCGGAAAAAGAAAATCCCCGTTGCACAGCTTGCTGGCAACGGGGACAAGTTGAACAGGGAGGAGGCCCTAGAAGGGCATGACGTCACCGTAGAGCGGCCATGGTTAATGAAGCGTTAACGGAAAACAAAAAATTTGCCGAAAATTTGACCGAAGCGGAAAGCCGCAGGAGGCGTCGGTTGGGCGGCCGCGCCAGAGAATTATGGTGGCCGGGCGGTGCCGCCATTATTGTGGCGCTGCGATCGCTGAAGCCGCTTGTCCGTTCCGATGAATCAGAAGGCCGCCCAGAGCACCGACACACCCGCGGGAGAGGATCCCGGCGCGGCGGCCCTCCGCGTCGCTGACCTGAGCCACGACTTCGGCACCTTTCGGGCGCTCGACCAGGTCTCTTTCACCATTCCCCGCGGCGTCTTCACGGTTCTGCTGGGTCAGAACGGAGCGGGCAAGACGACGCTCTTCTCGCTGGCGACCCGGCTCTACGACAATCGGAACGGCTCGATCCGCGTGTTCGGCCGCGAGCTCCGGCAAAGCCCGTGTGAGGCGCTGGCGCGCATCGGCGTGGTGTTCCAGCAACGCACTCTGGACCTCGACCTGACCGTTATGCAGAACCTGCTCTATCACGGGGCGCTTCACGGCATGGCGCGCGCCGAGGCGCGTGCCCGGGCGACCCGTGAACTGGAGCGCCTGGGGCTGCTGGAGCGGGCCGCGGACAAGGTCAGGGAGCTTTCCGGCGGGCAGTTGCGCCGGGTCGAGATTGCCCGCGCTCTCCTGCACCGGCCCCGGCTGCTGCTGCTCGACGAGCCGACAGTGGGTCTCGACATCGGCAGCCGCCAGGGCATCATCGATCATGTCCGCCGTCTGGTGCGGGAGGAGGGCCTGGGCCTGCTCTGGGCGACCCACCTGATCGACGAGGTGGCGGCGGACGACGGCGTGATCGTCCTGCATCGCGGCAAGGTCGTCGACCAGGGCCCGGTCAGCGAGCTGGTCGCCCGGGCTGGCGCCGCCGATATCCGCCAGGCCTTCGCCAGGCTCACCGCCGGGCAGCCGTCATGACGCCGGTGCAGTATTGGCGCTGCCTCGCCGGGGTGGTGGCGCGCGAGGCGCTGCGCTTCCTGCACCAGCGCGAGCGCTTTGTCGCGGCGCTGGTCCGGCCCCTGGTCTGGCTTTTCATCTTCGCGGTCGGCTTCCGATCGGTCCTGGGCGTCTCGATCGTGCCGCCCTACGAGACCTACGTGCTCTACGAAGTCTACATCACCCCGGGCCTGGTCGGCATGATCCAATTATTCAACGGCATGCAGTCGTCGCTGTCGATGGTCTACGACCGGGAAATGGGCAACATGCGCATCCTGCTGGTCAGCCCCATGCCGCGGGCCTACCTCCTCACCTGCAAGCTGCTGGCCGGAGTCGCCGTATCGCTGCTCCAGGTCTACGTCTTCCTCATGATCGCCTGGTTCTGGGAGATCCAGCCGCCGCCCGTCGGCTATCTCACCTTGATCCCGGCGCTGCTGCTGTCGGGTATGATGGTCGGCGCCCTTGGGCTCGTCCTGTCGTCCCTGATCAAGCAGCTCGAGAACTTCGCGGGCGTGATGAACTTTGTCATCTTCCCGATGTTCTTCGCCTCCTCGGCGCTCTATCCCCTGTGGAAGATCGAGGAATCGAGCCAGCTGCTCTATCGTATCTGTAACGCCAACCCCTTCACCCACGCCGTCGAGCTGATCCGTTTCGCCCTCTACGGCCAGCTCAACGTGCAAGCGCTGCTGGTTGTGACCGGCTGCACCCTCGTCTTCATGGGCCTGGCGATCTACGGCTACGATCCCGCACGGGGCCTGATCGCGCGCCGTGGCGGGCCGGGCGGGTAGGGGATCCCTCAGATCCCCCCACGATCGGCGTCGGCTCAGCCCAGCAGGGTCAGGACGTTACCGTCGGGGTCCTTGAAATGGGCGAGGGTGCCGCCCCAGCGCTGCCTCGCCGGCGGGGAGACGAAGACGACGCCGCGGTCTTTCAGGGTTTCATAGGTCTCGTCGATGTCCTCGACCCTGAGCGAGACGCCGACCAGGCGGCCGACGAGTGCCTCGCCCTCGGCGTCGCCCGGCTCGACCCGCTCCAGCCCGAAGCAAGGGCCGCCGAGGTCGTACTCTGCCCAGCCGAAATCGTCGCTGCGAAAGCGCTCCTCGAGGCCCAAAGTCTCACGAAAGAAGGCGCAGGCCTCGGGCCACCGCCGGACGAAAATGCGCACCGCATATAGCTGCATCACTCGGCTTCCTTGGCGGATTTCTGAACGGGTTCATGAGGCGGCAAGGGCGCCACCTTGGCAACCCTCGGATCGTGCGCCGGCAGCCCGATAGATTCTAAGGGCTCAGGCATGTTGCCGTTTGTTGTCGAACGGCGGTCTCCACGGCGGGGCTGATCCACAGCCTTGTCCGCGGACCGTCCAAACAAGGGCGCCACAGGGCAAAGATTCGAGGTGCTCGTGCAATAGAAGTCACTATTACTGATTTAGATTTTTATTTTTACTCTGATTGGCAACATAAATATGATGTAAGTTAGAGATAATATTGTGGAATTAAGCCATCAATTTTGAAATTCTTTTAAGAATTACTCTAATAAAGTCGTCACTGCACTCTAGGGTTCGGGAACAGCCGAGGCTCTAGCTGGTCACTAGGACTTTGGAACAATTGGCTGAGGGGACACCGCTTATGCGTAGTTGCTATCGAAAAGCCGCCTGTTTGCTTGCCTTTCTTGCTGTTTATGCGGTGCCGACCGCACAAGCGAACGAAGTGACCATCGCCGGATCGACCACGGTGGCGAGCACCGTCCTCACGCCCCATGAGACAAGTATCGAAAAGCGGGCCGGTCGGCGCATCCGAGTGAATTCGATCGGTAGCAGCCGCGGTGTCGTCGCCCTTTACGAGGGCAATGCCGACCTTGCGGCGATCTCGGCGCCTTTGGCCGACGTCGTTCGCAAGATCAACACCAAACGGCCGGGCACCATCGACGGGCGCAGCCTAGTCGCACATGAAATCGGCGCCACCAGGGTCGCCTTCGTCGTCCATCCCACCAACCCGATCAAGCAGCTCAGCTTGCGGCAGATAACCGACATCCTTGCCGGCCGAGTCCGGTTCTGGAGCGAGGTTGGCGGCCTCGACGAGCCCATCAACATCATCACCGAGTACCGGGGCGGTGGCATCCGAACGCTGGTCGAGAAGACGATCGGTGATTGGGGCGACGCGTTGACCGAGGTCAACAGCGTGCAGACCGGACCCCAGATCATTTTCGCAGTCGGCCGGGTGCCCAATGCCTTGGGCGTCGCCAGCGCCAGCATGGTCGACAAGCGTGTCTACTCGCTGGTCACCGACAAGTCGATCACACAACCCATGTACCTCGTCACGAAGGGAAAGCCGAGCCGCGCCCTGGCAAAGGTGATCGAGGCGACGCGATACATTGCGAGTGGTGCAGCCGGCGGCGTCTGAGCCGCCGCCTTCTTGGCCGCGGTTGTTAGCGCCCGGCCGATCGTCTACCGTAATCTTCCGACCGGCGCAGACACCGCGTCCAACGGCAAGACGGATATCGATGAGCGTGTCGCAGGAAAAGGTTTACTCGGACACCGAGGTGACGGACCGCCTTGCGCGGGAACTTCCGGCCTGGCGCTTCGAAGGTGGATTCATTCGGCGCAAGTACGAGACCCACGGGTGGAAGGGGACGCTCATGGTGATCAACACGGTCGGCCATCTGGCCGAGGCGGCGTGGCACCATCCGGACATCGCGGCCTCCTTCCCCTGGGTCGAGGTTTGCCTGCAGACCCACGACGCCGACGGGATCACTGACAAGGACTTTGAGCTCGCGCGCAAGATCGAGGAGGTCATCGCCTGGCAGCCCGGTCTCGAAGGGGGCGCGCTCACCGGCACCCCGTCCGACCCGCGTTTCGCCTATATCAAGTACCGCAAGTAGCCCGAGCTAGAGAGCGCGGGCGTCCTCCAGCGCGGCCTCGATCGCGCTCACGCGCGGATCGGCGTCGCCGGCGCCGAGCACTTCGCCATCGACCGAGGCGACGCGCCGCAGCCCGATCAGACTGTTGGTCACGAAGAGACCCCGGGCCGCGGCGAGGGCTTCTGCGGGCAGCGGCCGTTCCTCTACTTCAATGCCGAGCCGCGGCGCCATCTCCAGGATCGCCGCGCGGGTGATGCCGGGCAGCGCGCCGTCGGCGAGCGGCGGCGTCGCCAGCCGCTCGTCGAGCACAAGAAAGAGGTTGCTCGCGCTGCCGCAGGACAGCCTCCCCTCCGTGTTCAACATCAGCGCCTCGTCGGCGCCGCGTTCCTCGGCTTCCCGGCGGGCCATGACGTTGTCGAGATAGTTGAGCGTCTTGAGGGACGCGCAGGGCGAGTGCTCGTTGCGCCGGACCCCGGCGGCGATCACGGCGGCGGCCGGGCCTAAGACGGGGCGGGACCAGGCCTCGGCGCTGATCATCACGGTCGGGTTGCTGTCGCGCGGCGGCAGCAGACCGCGGGCGCCAGGGCCACGGGTGAGCGTGATGCGCAGGGCGGCCGTGCCGTCGGTCAGGGCCTCGGCGTCGAGCAGGTTGGCGATCGCCCGCGCGGCCTCGTCCTCCGTCAGCGCCAGGGGAATGCCCAGCTTGCGGGCGCCCGTGGCGAGGCGGCGATAGTGCGGCGCGAGGTCGAGCGGCCGGCCGGAGCGGCAGAGCAGTGTCTCGAACAGCCCGTCGCCGAGCAGCAGGCCCCGATCCCTGGGGTCGATCCGCGCGTCCCGCGGGCCGACCAGCCGGCCGTTCAGGAAGATCATGCGGCGCGGCCGGTCTTCGGACGCGCGCGGCCCCAGCGACCGCCGAGAGCGAGGAAGTTGCGCAGCAGTTCGTGGCCACCGTCGGTTAGGACCGCCTCGGGGTGGAACTGCACCCCGACAACGGGATGGTACCGGTGTCGCAGGGCCATGATTTCGCCCTGTTCGCTGCGCGCGGTGACCCGCAGCTCACCGGGCAGACCGGACTCGGCGACGATCAGCGAGTGATAGCGCGTGGCCCTCAGCGGATTGGGCAGGCCTTGGAAGATGTCCTCGCCGTCATGGGCCAGCAGCGAGGTCTTGCCGTGCATCGGGCGACGCGCCCGGGTCACCGTGCCGCCGTAGGCCTGGCCGATGCACTGGTGGCCCAGGCAGACGCCGAGCACTGGAACACGGCTGCCCAGGCGCCGCACCAGCTCGACCGAGATGCCCGCCTCGTCGGGCGTGCAGGGGCCGGGGGAGAGAACGACGTGGCTAGGCGCCAGGGCTTCGACCTCGGCGCAGGTGAGGGAATCGTTGCGCCGCACCTCGGTGACGCAACCCAGCTCGCGGAAGTAGCGCGCCAGGTTGTGGACGAAGGAATCGTAATTGTCGATCAGAAGGATCATCGGCCGCCCGCGGAGATCGCGTGCAGCAAGGCCTCGGCCTTGTCCAGCGTCTCCTGGTACTCCCGGGCCGGATCGGAGTCGGCCACGATGCCGCCGCCGGCCTGGAAAGTCGCGTTGCGTCCGCGGATCGCGTAGCTGCGGATGACGATGTTGCTGTCCATGTCCCCCGTGAAAGCCAGATAGCCGATGGCGCCGCAATAGGGCCCACGGTTGGTCGGCTCCAGCTCGGCGATGATCTCCATGGCGCGGATCTTGGGCGCCCCGGTGATCGAGCCGCCCGGAAAACTGGCCATCAGCAGATCGACGGCGGTCATGCCGGGGCGCAGCTCGCCGACCACTGTGGAGACCAAATGGAACACCGTGGCATAGGGTTCCAGCACGCAGAGCTCGGGCACCTCGACGCTGCTGTCCCGGCAGACCCGCGACAAGTCGTTACGCAGCAGATCAACGATCATGACGTTCTCGGCCCTGTCCTTCTCGCTCGCGAGCAGCTCGAGCGCGAGGTCGTCGTCCCTGCGCGGCGTCCGGCCGCGCGGACGGGTGCCCTTGATCGGCCGGGTCTCGACCCGGCCGCCGCGCAGCTTGAGAAAGCGTTCCGGCGAGGAGGACGCCAGGGCCACGTCGCCGAACCGCAGATAGGCGGCGAAGGGTGCGGGGTTAACGGCCCTGAGCCGGCCATAGAGATCGAGGGGCGTCATCCCGTCAGGCAGGTCGAAGCTGAAGCGCTGGGACAGGTTCGCTTGGAAGATATCGCCGGCGTGGATGTAGTCGATCACCCGCTGAACCGCCGCCTCGTAGGCTTCGCGGGAGAAGTTCGCGGTGACCGCCACCTCGGCCGGCACGGCCGGCGCCGGCACCTTGTTGGCGCTCTCGAGGCGTTCGCGGAAGCGCCCAGCCCGGGCCTCGGCGCGCTGTTGCCGTGCAGCTGCCGCCCGCTCCGGGTAGCCGGAAGACAGGATCCAGGTCTTGCGCTCGCGATGGTCGAAGGCGATCACCGTATCGAAGAACCCCAGTGCCATGTCCGGGAACGCCATGTCGTCCTCGGCCGGCAGCGGCAGCGCCTCGAGTTGGCGCCCGAGCTCGTAGCCGAAGTAGCCGGCGGCGCCGCCCTGGAACGGCGGCAGGTCCTCGCGGGCCGCGACCGGGAACTTCCTCAGTTCCTGATCCAGGACGTCGAAGGGGTCGGCGGCGAAACGGCGGTCTCCCAGGGTCACGACGCCGTTCTTCGCCGTCAGGGTCTGGAACGGCTCGGCGGCGATGAAGGAATAGCGGCCGAGGCGTTCGCTGGTCTGGGCGCTGTCCAGGAAAACCGCGCTGGGATCTTCGGCGAAGGCGGCGAAGGCTTCGAGGGGATCCCGGTAGGGCAGCTCGACGGCGAGCAGTCCCTCCCGCGTCGCCAGGTCACATGCCGCCATTGCCGGTTCCGTTTCTACCGCCGTTGCAAAGTCCATTGTTCGACGCGGCTGCGCGGGGGGTCAAGCGGTCTGGCCGGCCCGGGTCTTGGAGAATTGGCTTTACCCTTGTAGATCGCGCAAATATATTATGCTCAATCCAATGTCGATCGCCCATGGGAGGAACAGGACATGGCTTGGAAGACTCCGCAAGTCGTTGAGATTTCGGTAGGCCTCGAGATCAACTCTTACGTTTGCGCCGAGCTCTAGGCTGAACCGACCTAGAGCCTCTTGAAGACCCCGGAAGCCCACGCTGCGTAGGCGAAGCGCGTTCCGGGGTTTCGTTTGTCCGAGACCGGCCCGCGCGAACGATGGGACAGAGTATCTGCGCTGAGACGCGGCCACTCGATCGAAGCGGCCTGCCGCTCCTCTGGATCGGCCCGAGCGCTGGAAGACTTCTCGGCAACCCGACGGTGGACTCGTGCTGCGCATTCTGGTGCTGGGGGCGGCCGCTGGCGGCGGCTTTCCGCAATGGAATAGCAATAACGAAGCGTCGAAGCGGGCCCGCGCCGGCGACCCGGCGGCGCGTCCGGCGACCCAGTCTTCCATCGCGGTCACGGCGAACGGATCGGACTGGGTCCTGTTCAACGCCTCGCCCGACCTGCGCCAGCAGATCAACGACAATCACCAGCTTCACCCCGCGGAGGGCGTGCGGCACAGCCCGATTGTCTCGGTCATCCTGACCAACGGCGACGTCGATCACGTCGCCGGCCTCCTGACCCTGCGCGAGCGTCATCCTCTCGCGGTCTATGCGACCGGCCGGGTGCTCGACGTTCTGGCCGGTAACCCGATCTTCAACGTGCTGAACCCGGACTTCGTCGATCGCCGGCCGCTCCGCCTGGGCGGCGCGCTGGAAATCAAGACGAAGGACGACCGCGCCACGGGCATCGAGATCGAGCCCTTCTCCGTGCCCGGCAAGGTCGCGCTCTATATGGAGGATGCTTCGGCGGGCGCCGATTTCGGGACCGTCGAGGAGGACACGATCGGTCTTAGGCTGTCCGATGCCGAGCGCGGCAGCTTCTTCTACTACATCCCCGGCTGCGCCGCGCTGCCGCCCGATCTGGGCGAACGGCTCCGGGACGCGCCGCTGGTTCTTTTCGACGGCACGCTGTGGCGCGACGACGAAATGCTGCGCCAGGGCGCCGGCGTCAAGACCGGGCAGCGCATGGGCCACCTGAGCATGGCCGGGTCGGACGGGACCATGGCGGCCTTCTCGCGCCTCGATGTCGGGCGTAAGATCTTTCTCCACATCAACAACACCAACCCGGTCCTGCTTTCGGACTCACTGGAACGGTCCGAGGTCGAGGCGGCCGGGTGGGAGATCGCCTTCGACGGCATGGAGATCGAACTGTGAGTGTGTTGGCCGATAGGCGGGAAGCCGGCTCCGAAGGCCTGCTGTCCCCTTCAGAACTCGAGGCGGCTCTGCACCGGCTCGGCGCCGAGCGCTATCACAGCCTCCACCCGTTCCACAAGCTGCTCCACGGCGGCGCGTTGAATCGGGGACAGGTACAGGCCTGGGTGCTCAACCGTTACTACTATCAGAGCCGCATACCCCTGAAGGACGCCGCGCTGATGTCGCGCGCGGACGACCGGGAGCTGCGCCGCGAGTGGCGCCACCGGATCGCCGAGCACGACGGCGACCTGAACGCAGAAGACGGCGGAAACGAGGGCGGCATCGAGCGCTGGCTGGTTCTAGCCGAAGGCGTGGGCCTGGACCGGGAACTGGTGGTCTCCTGCCGCGCGGTCCTGCCGGCGACCCGCTTCGCCGTCGATGCCTACATCCGCTTCGTTCGCGAGCGCTCCCTTCTCGAGGCGGTGGCCTCGTCGCTGACCGAGCTCTTCGCGCCGAAGATCCACCAAGAGCGCATCGCCGGCCTGCTGGAGCACTACGACTTCGCGAACGAGCAGACCGTCGCCTACTTCAAGCGGCGGCTCAAGGAGGCGCCGGAAGACGTCAAGTTCGGCCTCGCCTACGTCACGCGCGAGGCGCGGACCCGGGCCGAGCAGGAGGCGGTGCTCGACGCGGTCCGCTTCAAGACCGATGTGCTCTGGTCCCAGCTCGACGCGCTTCACCACGCGTACGTCGAGCCGGGGCACATCCCGCCCGGCGCCTTCGTGCCGGAGGACCGGCAGGCCGGGAGCGGCCGCCGGCAGGACTTGCCATGAGCGAGGCCGTGGCCATCTCTAGCGCATCGGTGCCCCGCCTGCCGCCCGGGGTCAAGCTGCAGTTCAACCGGCAGCACGACAAGTGGATCATCCAGGCGCCGGAGCGGGTCTTCGAGCTCGACCAGATCGCCCTGGAGATCATCAAGCGCTGCGAC